>NZ_JBFRDW010000116.1:0-11598 GCF_052113985.1 Pseudoduganella sp. RAF53_2
GGGGTAGGCCACCCTTTTCGAGCACCAGAGAAGCCAGCGGGATGTCTCCGGTCACGACAATATCGCCGGGGCTGACACGTGCAACGATTTCGGCGTCGGCGGCGTCTGCACCTGCCGGGACCTGGAGGGCACGGACATAGCGCGAGCCCGGGACGCGCATTAGCTGGTTTGCTACCAGGGTCACGCTAAGCTGCAATCGCTCTGCTACGCGGAACAAAATTTCCTTGATGACGGCGGGGCAGGCGTCCGCGTCGACCCAGATGTGCATGGTGAACATTCGACTTGATAAACAGGCCTACATTTTAGCCGGGATGTCCCTCACGTCGTCGTAACGTCGAAAGGGCGTAGACGTGACCGGCACGTCGAAAAGGGTGCCTTAGTGTCTAACGCGATGAAATCAGCGGCTTGTCGTAGATGCTGCCCTTGCACCGCAATTGCGCGCTGTCGGCCGACGCGCGGGTTGCTCCGAGCAGTTGAGGTACGCCTTTCGTCATGGCGGCATTCAGCAGGGTTTCCATGTAGCTGACCTTCTCCCCGGCGCTGAGGACGTTCCAGGCATACAGGCCGCTTTCGCCGCGCAGGTTGCCGATGGTGCTGCTTTGCTTCTGGATGACTTCCTTGATCACCTGCATGCTGGAGGCATCAATCAGGCGTAGTTTGACGTAGGCGAAGGGCGCGATGACTCCGTGGCCGGACTGGCGAGACTCGTCGTCTTTGATGCGGATGCCGTTGTCGAGATAGAAGCCCAGGCCTTCGATGCGACCGCGTTCCTCGGTTGACCGATTCAAGCGCACTTCAGATTCTGCGTTGAGTTTGGAAACGAGGATCAGGTGGCTGATGCCGCGCTCGGCCAGCAGGCTTTGAAGGTATTCCAACTCAGCCTTGTTGGCTGAGGGATTGTCGAACATGGCGTTCTGGGCCTGATAGAGCTTGCCGTCGAGCGTCAAGAGCATTGCGGTGGGCGTGGCGGGTTCTACTTGCTGCACCGCCTTGTTTGCCGCCTGCACGGTGATATCGTCAAACGCTGTGTTATTCAGCGGGATCAGATTGCGCCGCAGCTGTCCGACACGGGTACCGGACTGCGTAATGGCGTTGTACGTGGAAATGCTGTCGCCGGACAGGGACATGATGCCGAACTTGCGCGGCAAAGGCTCGGCGGCAAGCGCGGACAGGGACACTAATGCGGTGAGGGAAAAGGCGAGGGCACGCATTATTCTTCTCCTCTGGTCAGTGGCTAGCTAAAGCTTAGCCCCGGTCGCGGAGAACATTGACTGAAAATTGTTATCGGTTTGTATCGTCAGTGCGCGCGCGCCCAGGCCGATGGCGTCTGTCCGCAGCGGTGGCGGAAGCGGCGGGTGAAGTAGCTCGGGTCATCGTAGCCGACCAGCGACGCCACCTGGGCCAGCTGCAGCTCGCCTGCGAGAATCAGTGCCTGCGCGCGCTCCATCCTGCATTGCTCCACATACGTCATGGCGCTCACACCGACCGTGGCGCGGAACAGGCGCGCGAAGTGGAAGCGGCTTACGTTGGCCAGTCCCGCCAGGGTCGATAAATCGATCTCTTCATGCAAATGCGCATCGATAAATTCCTTGATACGAAGCAATGCGCGCGGGGCCAGGCGGTGCGGGTGGGCGTAAGCCATGGAAACGATCTCCTTGCAGCAAGGAAGTGCCAGAAGTAAGCAATAGAGTACCACTCGACTTTGGGTTCAGGAAAGATAATCAATGGACACACAACCAAAAGATGAAGGGGATCATCGATGAGCTACGTCCTGAATATCAATGGCAAACCCCAGACTGTCGATGTCGACGGCGACACCCCGCTGTTGTGGGTGCTGCGAGACGTCCTGCACATGACGGGCACCAAGTTCGGCTGCGGCATGGCGCTGTGCGGCGCCTGCACCGTGCACCTCAATGGCCAGCCGATCCGATCCTGTAGCACGCCGGTCGAGTCGATCGGCAAAGGCAAGATCACCACGATTGAGGCGATCAGCAATACGGCCGTCGGCAAGCGGGTGCAGCAAGCCTGGGTGGCGCATGACGTGCCGCAATGCGGCTACTGCCAGTCCGGCCAGATCATGAGCGCGACCGCGCTCCTGGCCTCCAATCCCAAGCCATCGGATGAGGACATCGAGAACGCGATGTCCGGCAATATCTGCCGCTGCGGCACCTATTCGCGCATTCGCGCTGCCATCAAGACCGCCTCAGGCGCCGCTTAAGGAGGAACAGAATGAATGCTCCGACTGAATTCAGCGCATCCCGCCGCCACTTCATGCAAGCCAGCCTGGGCGCCGCCGGTGGCCTGGTGCTGTCCTTCTATCTTCCGGACGCCCGCGCGGTGGCGGCCGATTTCAAGCCCAACGCCTTCATCACCGTCCATCCGAACGGACGGGTGACCATGACCATGCCGTATGTGGAAATGGGGCAGGGCACTTACACTTCGATTCCCATCATCCTTGCCGATGAGCTGGAAGTGGACCTGAACAAGATCGACTGGGCACACGCGCCTGCCGATCCGGCCTACAAGCACGGCATGTTCGGCGTGCAGCTGACCGGCGCGTCAGCCAGCGTACGCGCTGCCTGGAAGCCTTTGCGCGAGGCGGGCGCGACGGCGCGCGTGATGCTGGTGCAGGCCGCCGCCGACCAATGGAAGGTGTCGCCTGACACCTGCAAGGCGGCGAACGGCGAAGTGGTGCACACGCCCAGCGGGCGCAAGCTGGCCTACGGTGCACTCGCCGCAAAGGCGGCCGGCGTGACGGTGCCGAAAGATGTGCCGCTGAAGACCGCAAACTTCACCCACATCGGCAAACCCGCCAAACGCCTGGACGTGCCGCCCAAGTGCAATGGCACGGCCAAGTTCGGCATCGATGCGCAAGTGCCCAACATGAAGATCGCTGCGGTCAAAGCCTGCCCTGTGTTTGGCGGCAAGCTGGCCTCGGTCAACGACAGCAAGGCGCTGGCCGTGAAAGGCGTCCGTAAAGTGGTCAAGCTGGACGACGCCGTCGCCGTGATCGCCGACCACAACGGCGCCGCGCGCAAAGGCCTGGCTGCGCTCGAAATCACGTGGGATGAAGGCCCGAACGCCAAGTTCAACAACGCGGAATGGGAAAAAGTGCTGGAAGAAACCGCGCGCAAGAAAGGCCTCATGCACGTCAACGAAGGCGACTTTGGAAAAGCCGCCGCAGCCGGCAAGACGGTGGACGCGGTTTACTTCGCGCCGTTCCTGGCGCACGCCACGATGGAGCCGATGAACTGCACGGCGCTGGTAAAGAACGGCAAGGTCGATATCTGGACCGGCACGCAAACGCCCGAACGCGCCCAGCTCTTCGTCGCCAAGGCCCTGAACGTGGAGCCGAAACAGGTGACGATCAATAACTTCCTGCTGGGCGGCGGCTTCGGACGCAGGCTGGATGTCGATTACATCGTTCAGGCCGCCCAGATTGCCAGGCAGGTCGATTTCCCGGTCAAGCTGATCTGGAGCCGCGAAGAAGACATGGCCCACGACTACTACCGTCCGTTCTATCGCGACGAGCTGTCGATGGCCTTCGACGCGCAAGGCAAGCCGGTGGGCTTCCGTCACCGCCTGGTCGGCTCAGCGATTGAAGCACGCTATGCGCCGGCCTGGATGGCGAATGGCATCGACACCGATGCCATCGACGCTTCGGAAAGCCCCTATGGCTTTGAGCACCGCCACATCGAATATCAACCCGTTGAAACGGCCGTGCCGACCGGTTTCTGGCGCGGCGTTGGACCGACCCACAATACCTTCGTGATCGAAAGCTTTATCGATGAGGCGGCGCTGGCGGCCAATCAGGACCCGCTCAGCTTCCGTCAGGCCTTGTTGACCAAGAACCCGCGCGCGCTCGCCGTGCTGAACCTGGCCACGCAAAAGGCGGGCTGGGGCAAGAAGATGGAGCCTGGCAGCGGCATGGGTCTGGCGGTGTGCCAGGCCTGGGGCAGCTGGGCATGCTCGGTGGTCGAATGTGCGGTGAATGCGGACGGCCAGATCAAGCTGAAAAAGGTGACCACGGCGGTCGATTGTGGACAGGTCATTCACCCGGACGGCGTGCTGGCGCAGACCGAGAGCGGCCATGTCTACGGCCTCACCGCGGCCCTGTACGGCAAGCTGACGCTGGAAAACGGCCGCATCATGCAGAGCAATTTCCACGATTACCAGATCCTGCGCATGAACGAGGCGCCGCCGATGGAAGTCCATGTGGTGCCAAGTACCGAATCGCCTGGCGGCATGGGCGAACTGGGGACTGCGGTTATCCAGCCGGCATTGGCCAATGCGGTGTTTGCAGCGACCGGCAAGCGCCTGCGCCGCACGCCGTTTGAGGCGGACCAGCTCAAGCGTACTTAGGGCATTGCCGTCCCGCGGGGCGGCGTTATAATCCTCCCCAATATTCAAGCGGGTCTGTTGGGGAGGTAATTGAATGGCAATGGTCGAGTGCACCAGCCTCGCGCCTGCCTGGCTATGCGGGCAGCGCGATGTGCTGCTGTACCTGGTGCCGTCGTTCGCGCTGGCACTGGTGATCCGCCGTCTCTCCGCAGTCCATCCCGTCTTCTTCCTGTTCCGGCTGGCTGGCACCATCTGCCATGAGTTCGCGCATTTCCTGGTCGGTTTGCTGACCGGCGCCAGGCCGGCGGCTTTCACCATCATTCCAAGACGGGTAGGACGGGGCTGGGAACTGGGTTCCGTGTCGCTGACCCGCGTGCGCTGGTATAACGCGGCCCCGGCCGCCCTGGCGCCTTTCCTGATTGCGGCATTGCCGGTTTGGGTGGCCGTGCTGCGCACCCGGCCCGGCTGGCATTTCGAGCCGCTCGACATGCTGCTGGCGCTGCTGGTGGCGCCGCAATTCCTGGCCTGCTGGCCATCCGCGGTGGACTGGAAGATTGCACTGCGCTCCTGGCCCTATCTTGTCATCATTGCCGCTTTACTATGGTGGCTTTAAGACGGCCCTAAGGTAAAACCCGGAAACTGCTGCTCTGTACGGGGTATTCCTGCGTTTCATCATGTAGAATAAAGATGAAGCCCCTCGTGGCATCTTTTTGTATATACGTTCGGAGCAAGCCGATGAAGAAGCAAATGCTGTTGGCCATCATGTCCCTCGCAATCGCGTCCGCTTATGCGGCGCAGGACAAGACGGCAGACACGCCGATCAAGCCCGCCGCCCAACAAGGGCAAGCTGCCCTGTGGGCATCCCGTGTGCTGCCGCGCTACCACTACAAGGCAACGCCTCTGGACGATGCGATGTCGGAGAAAATCTTCGACCGCTATCTGAAGTCGCTGGACGGCGAAAAGCTGTTCCTGACTCAGGCCGATATCGACCAGTTCGCGCCTTACCGCACCAAGCTGGATGACGCCATCGTCAGCGAGAATCTGACCATCCCGTTCCAGATGTATAACGTGTACCAGCAGCACTTCGTTGAGCGCATGGCTTATGCACGTGAACTGCTCAAGACCAAATTTGACTTCACCGTCGACGAGAGCTATCAGTTCGACCGCGAAAAAGCCGAATGGCCAAAGAACGAAGCCGAGATCAAGGATCTGTGGCGCAAGCGCGTGAAGAACGACTGGCTGYGCCTGAAGCTGGCCGGCAAGGACGACAAGGCCATCCGCGAAACGCTGGACAAGCGCTACGAGAACTACGTCACCCGTTCCAAGAAGCTGAACAACGAAGACGTGTTCCAGATCTTCATGAACGCGTATGCGATGTCGATCGAGCCGCACACCAACTACCTCGGCCCGCGCGCTTCCGAGAACTTTGATATCGCGATGCGCCTGTCGCTGGAAGGCATTGGCGCCGTGCTGCAGCCGCGTGACGAATACACCGTGATCCGCGAAATCGTGCCGGGCAGCCCGGCGGGCCTGTCGGGCAAACTGAAGGTCGGCGACCGCATCATTGGCGTGGGCCAGGGCGAGTCCGGCCCGTTCACCGACGTGCTGGGCTGGCGTATCGACGATGTCGTGGCGCAGATCCGTGGCGCCAAGGACTCCACGGTGCGCCTGCAGGTACTGCCTGCCGATGCCGGTCCGGACGGCAAGCCGTTCGTGCTGCCGCTGATCCGCAAGAAAATCAGCATGGAAGAGCAGTCCGCCAAGAAGACCATCATGGAAGTGAAGGATGGCGTAGCCAAGCATCGCATCGGTGTGATCTCGCTGCCGACCTTCTACCAGGACTTCGAAGCGCGCCGCAAAGGCGACAAGGAATTCAAGAGCGCGACCCGCGACGTAGCCCGTCTGCTGGGCGAGATGAAGAAGGACAAGGTTGAGAGCGTGCTGATCGACCTGCGCAATAACGGCGGCGGTTCGCTGAACGAGGCGGTCGAACTGACCGGCCTGTTCATCGATCGCGGCCCGGTGGTGCAGCAGCGCAATGCCGAAGGCAAGGTCGAGGTCGAAAGCGACAACGTGCCGGGCCTGGCCTGGGACGGTCCGGTCGGCGTGCTGATCAACCGCGGTTCGGCTTCTGCATCCGAGATCTTTGCCGCTGCAATCCAGGATTACGGCCGTGGTCTGATCATCGGTGAGCCCAGCTTCGGCAAGGGCACCGTGCAGACCCTGGTGAACCTGGACCGCTTCGGCCAATCCGATAAAGCCCGCTACGGCGAGCTGAAGATGACGATCGCCCAGTTCTTCCGTATCAACGGCGGCACCACCCAGTTGCGCGGCGTGACGCCGGACATCAAGCTGCCTTACGTCAGCGATGCGGAATCCTTCGGCGAGTCCAGCTACGACAATGCGCTGCCGTACACCCAGATCAAGCCAGCCGTCTACATTCCGGCGGGCGAGCTGAAGGAAGTGATTCCGCTGCTGGACAAGAAGCACGAAGCCCGTGTGTCGAAGGACAAGGACTTCCAGTACCTGCTGGAAGACATCGCCTACGTGAAGAAGCAGCGCAAGGAAAACCTGATCTCGCTGAACGAAACGGCCCGCCGCAAGGAACGCGACCAGCAGGAAGCGCGTGCCAAGCTGCGCGAGCAGCGTCTGGCAGCAGGCCCATCGCCGGACGATCCGGTGACCGTGCCTGATCCGAAAGATGCGCTGAACAAGGCGATTTCGGCCAAGCCGGCCAATCCGCGTGCGGCTCAGCGCCAAGCGCAGTCGGTGAAGGGCGCGATCCGCACGGATGACGGCTTGCAGGCGGATGAGCGCAAGCTGTCCGATGAGCTGGATGCCGAGAAAGCTGCCAAAAATGCAAAAGACGTGCTGCTGAACGAGTCCGTCCACATTCTGGCGGACGAAGTTGGCTTGCTGAAAACGGACACGCGCATGGCATCCCGAGTATTGCCGTACGCCACTGATAAGTGACGAGGAGACATTCGCGGTACTTATATCTAGTATTCCTACAAAAAACTAGACATATATGCCGCGGCGCAGCATAATTGCACCTGTCTCCTCTATTCTCCTCCAAGGAATAGATTCAGCCCGCTCCCTGAGCGGGCTTTTTTTTTATCCCTGCCCCTTGCCGGGGCGAAGGCGCCTTTGGTGACACTGATAGCGGACGGTACAATGCTGTCATGCGTAATTCGACAACATTGAAATTGGCCGCGATAGCCGCGGTAGTGGCGGCTGCCGGTGGTGGCTACGTATGGTATGCGGCGAAGCCGGGCGGACCGCGTCCGGTGGAAGTGCCGAAGCTGTTTAAGCCTGCCGTGGCGGTGACGCAGAAGTTCTGGGCGGCTCACGTGCGCACCGTGGCCGAGGATGGCCTGGCCGATCCTTATGGCGTGGCGGTCGATGAGAAAGGCAATGTGTTTGTGGCCGACGGCGGCGACAGCAATCGCATCATCGTGCTGGCGGCGGACGGCAGCCGGCATGTGCTGGCAGGTGGTGCCGAGGGTTTCAAGGATGGCGTTGGCGCGCAGGTGTCGTTCAATACGCCTTCCGGCCTGGCGCTGGACCGCAAGGGGAATTTGTATGTGGCCGATACGGGCAATCACGCAATCCGCAAAGTTGCGCCGGATGGTACGGTGACCACCCTGGCTGGTAGTGGTGTTGCTGGCGCGGCGGACGGCAAGGGCGCGCAGGCGCAGTTCAATGGTCCGGTTGGCGTGGCGGTGGATGTGGAAGGCGTGGTGTATGTGGCCGATACCTATAATGACCGCGTGCGCAAGATTTTGCCGGACGGGACGGTGTCCACGCTGGTTGGCGGCCGCCTGCCGGGCTTTGCCGATGGCGTCGGCGCGGCGGCGCTCTTCGATACGCCGACCGGGATTGCGGTCATGAAGGATGGCACGATTGTGGTGGCCGACGCCCGTAACCATGCCTTGCGCCGCGTTGGCGCGGACGGCGCGGTGACTACGATTGCTTCGGCACCGGATGAGGAACGCAATGCGATCTTGCGCCGTCCCGTGGCATTGTCGGCGACCCAGGATGGCTATCTGTATATAGCAACCAATGCGAAGGGACGCGTGCTGCAGCTGACGCCTTCCGGCGAACTGGCCGCGCTGACTGATGCCGACCACGCGCCGAATCCGGCCATCGGCGCCGAAGGCAACGTGCACTTGTTCGGACCCCGCGGCCTCGCTGTCGCGCGCGACGGCAGCGTGATCGTCACCGATGCCACCGCCCAGCGCATCGTTCGCCTGTCGCAAGAAACGCCGCTCGCGCCCGCCGCGAACGCGGCGCAAACCGGCGCAGCGCCGACTAGCGGCCCAGCCGACGGTAACACTTCCGGTGCAGTCGGCGCCGCTCCGGGCGCCGCGCAGAGCGGTGCACACCCCCAGGGAGGCGCGATTAGTACGGCCAATGCGGCAACGGTTGGCGCGGGGCTCGCAAGTGGCGGCGCTCAGATGGCTGCGTCGGACGCCGCGGGGGCGATGCCTGCTGCTGCAGGCGCGGTTCCGCGTGCAGCCACGGGCCGCAAGATGATGCCCTGGCCGGTGATGCCGCAGGATGAGCCGCATGAGGTGGTGGGTCTGATGGGCGAGGTGAGGGGAAGCTATGACGGTGAAAATCGCGATCACTTCCATGCCGGCCTTGACGTGCAAGCGCCGATCGGCACGCCGGTGCACGTGATCGAAAATGCCAAGGTCATCGACCCTCTGGCCAACTGGGCTTTCGGCAGCACAGGTGAAGGCATCAACCTCGGTACAGTGGACTACATCCACATGCGCGTCGGCCGCAACGCCAAAGACAAACCGCTGGACGCCAGATTCCAGCTGCTGAAAGACGAGCATGGCAAACCCGAGCGGGTGCGCGTGCAGCGCGGCACAAGGTTCGCGGTGGGCGACACGCTGGGCACCGTCAACAAGATGGCGCACGTGCACCTCGACTACTTCGAGCGCGGCATGTTAATCAATCCGCTCACGCTGCCATTCCCCGGCATCCAAGACACCATCGCGCCGGAGATCAACAGCATCACGCTGCTCGACCCGCAGGAAAAGCGTTTGCCGCAGAAGAAAGGCCAGCGTCTGCACGTGGCGCGCTCACTGGGCGCAGTGACCGTGGTGGTGGACGCCTTCGACCAGATGGACGGCAACCAGGCTCGACGCCGCCTGGGCCTGTACCAGCTTGGCTACCAGATCCTGCAAGACGACAAACCGCTGAAAGGCTTCGAAAAGCCGGTCATCACGCAGACCTACAACAAGCTGCCCCGTGATCGTGAAGCGGTAAAAGTCGTGTACGCGCCGAACAGCGGCATCACCGTATATGGCAGCAAGGCCACGCACTTCGCGTATGCACTGAACAGCACGCTGATCAACGGCGAAGTCACGCCGGGCGTGTGGAAGGTGGCCGATCTGAAGCCGGGCGATTACACGCTGCGTATTTACGCCGCCGATTTCGCGGGCAATACCGCGAAATCGGGGCGCGATCTGCAGCTGACGATCGAGTGATTACTGGATAGTAGTGCGGCGTCCGGACACATTGCGCTGCGCGGGATTGCCGGACACCTGGATGCCGCCCGAGCCGTTGCCATGCGCATCGACTTTCTGCGACACCCAGGCCGTAATGCCGCCCGAACCGGAGCTGGACAGATTCGCCACCTCCGCATGCAGTTCGGACAGATACACGCCGCCCGAACCCTGGGTCTGCACATCCAGACGATGAACCGCGCCGCGTGCATAGAAACCGCCCGAACCCGTGCTGTTCACGCGCAGCGCATCGCCGCGCAGCGTACCCAGATCGATGCGGCCCGAGCCCACCATATTCACGTTCGCGGTACGCGACTCCAGGCCATCGCCGCTGAAGGAACCGGAGCCGGTGTGATCGAGGTTCAGGTCATCCAGCCGGCCGTGCATCGCCACCCGGCCTGAGCCCGTGTGCGACACACGCAGCGCCCCGCCATTCAAGCCATTCACATCCACCTGCACCGAGCCGGTGGAGGCCAGCTCGCGCAGGCGCGGCACGGTCAGCAGCACGCGGATCGGCGCACCGCTACGCAGGTCTTCATCGGTCGAGATGCGCAGGGTGTCGCCATCGAGATCGGTATGCACATAAGGCAGCAGATTGCTGTCGCCTTCCACGGTCAGCGTGGAGGCGCCGCCCACACGCACGTCCACTTCCATGTCGACGCGGCGGCGGTTCTCGATACGCACGGCCACGACACTGTTCGCGCTACGCGTTTCGGTAGCGCTGGAACCATTGCCCTGAATGGATGAGCTGGAAGACCAGCGATAGTCGGCTTTACCGTCGGGCACCACGATTACGCAGCCGGCGAGGGCGAGGACGGCAGCAAAAGTCAGGGTCAGGCGCATTTTTATTCCTTGTTATCCAGGTTGAGATATAGGAATGCTAATGAGCTGTTGCCTGTTGTGCGGGGGAATTGCGACGAACGGTCGTTATGAGGGGGCGAACTGCAGAAAAACATTGAACATGGGCACGGCCGCTTGATATTATGAAATAGCTGGCTTCGTGTGGCCGGCCCGGCCGGGTTCGCCCTGCTGAGAAAGAATAAAGTTAATACCCCGAATCACCGCCGGCGATAGGCCATTGCCGGCGGTTTTTTTTGTGCTTCAGGATTTCACGAACTCCAGCAGATCCGCATTGACGCGCTCCTTGTGCGTGTCGGTCAGGCCGTGTGGCGCGCCTTCATACACGATCAGTCTGGCGTGCGTCACAATCCTGGCTGAGGCGCGGCCGGCGGCGTCGATCGGCACGATCTGGTCGCCATCGCCGTGAATGATCAGGGTCGGCTTATCGAACTTCTTCAGGTCGTCGCGGAAGTCCGTTTGCGAGAAGGCCTTGATCGAGTCATAGGTGTTCTTGTGRCCGCCCATCATGCCCTGCATCCACCACGACTGAATGATGCCTTGCGACGGCTTGGCGCCCGGCCGGTTGTAGCTGTAGAAGGGACCGGAAGCAATATCCAGGTACAGCTGCGAACGGTCTTTCTCGGAACCGGCGCGAATGCCGTCGAAGACTTCCACTGGCAAGCCGCCGGGGTTATCGGCAGTCTTCACCATCAGCGGCGGCACGGCCGAAATCAGGCCCAACTTGGCGATGCGTCCTGTGCCATGGCGGCCCACATAACGCGCCACTTCACCACCTCCGGTCGAGAAGCCGAACAGGATCACATTCTTCAAATCCAGCGCCTCGATCAATTGGGCCAGGTCGTCGGCGTAGTGGTCCATATCATTGCCATCCCAGGGC
>NZ_JBFRDW010000117.1:0-11593 GCF_052113985.1 Pseudoduganella sp. RAF53_2
ACCTGCACCACTTCGACGATCTGGACGCACGCGAACCAGAGCCGATCGCCGCGCGCGAAGTAGAACCTGAAGCGGAGCCCGATGCAGCGCCGGAACCAGTGCCGGAAGCGTCGACCGGCGGCTGGCCTGAATCCGCTTTCGAGCCGCTGCCGGAAGACGCGACCGAGACAACGTTCGAAGCATCGTCCGAGCCGACGTTCGAGCCAGCCTTCTCGACCACGCCGCGCAACGAAACCGCCCTGCACGCCATCGCCGCCGTCAGTACCGACGCGCGCGACGACGCCGAATCGCTCCCTGACGACGAACCGGAAGACGCGCCGTCCGCGGCAAAAAAAGACGCGGCAAGCAACCCGGAACTCGACCACGAAGAACTCGGCTTCGTCAAACGCGCCAACCGCAGCGAGAAATACGGACGCAGCGCGAAGCTGGCAATGGCCTTTGGCACGCCGCTGCTGCTGGCCGGTCTGCTGCTGCAAGGCGCGACCACCTTCCGCAACACCCTGGCCGCAAACTACCCGGAGCTGAAGCCAACCCTGACCGCCGCCTGCGGCATCCTCGGCTGCAAGGTCGAGCTGCCAACCCAGCTCGATATGCTCAGCATCGAACAAGGCGAGCTGCAAACCGTCGCCGACAATACCTTCAGCTTCAGTACCACCCTGCGCAATCAGGCGCGTACCGCGCAAGCCTGGCCGCATATCGAACTGGTCCTGAACGACAGCGCCGACAAGCCTGTGGTGCGCCGCGTCTTCGCCCCGCGCGATTACCTGGTCAACAAGGCCGACGCCGACAAAGGATTCAGCGCGCGCAGTGAACAAAGCGTTAAACTGTACTTCGAGCTGTCCCAGCTCAAGGCTTCCGGCTATCACATCGCCATTTTCTATCCTTAAAAACGACCATGACTAAAACTGCCCTGGTGTGTGGCTCTCTGGCCATCGACATCATCATGCAATACGAAGGCCGCTTCGGCGATACCCTGCTGGCCGACCAGCTGCACAAAGTGAACGTATCCTTCCTGGTGCCGACCATGCGCACCGAGTTTGGCGGCTGCTCCGGCAACATCGCCTACAACCTGAAGATGCTGGGCGGCGAGCCGCGCATCGTGGGTGTGCTGGGCCAGGATTGCGCTTCCTACCTGGAACGCTTCCAGAAACTGGGCCTGTCCACCGACAACATCCTGATCAAGAAGGATGCCTACAACGCGCAGTGCTTCGTCACCGCCGATTCGGACCACAACCAGATCAACGCCTTCCATCCTGGCGCCATGTCTTTCGCGCACGAGAACGACGTGGCCAAGGCTGGCGCGGCGCGCATCGCCATTATTTCGCCGGATGGCCACCTGGGCATGCTGAAGCACGCCGAGGACTTCGCCCGCCTGGAGATTCCTTTCATTTTCGATCCGGGTCAGCAGATGCCGATGTTCACGCCGGAACAGTTGATCGGCTTCATCGACAAAGCGTCTTATGTGACCTGCAACGATTACGAGATCGAACTGCTGATGGACCGCACTGGCCTGAGCATCCCGGACATCGCTTCGCGCCTGAAAGCGCTGATCGTGACGCGCGGCGAGAAAGGTTCGGAGATCTACACGGAAGGCAAGCGCATCGATATTCCGGCAGTACCGGTTGATGCAAGCGCGGATCTGGACCCTACCGGTTGTGGCGACGCCTACCGCGCAGGCCTGCTGTATGGCCTGACCAATGACCTGAGCTGGGAATCCACCGGCCGCCTGGCCAGCCTGCTCGGCGCCATCAAGATCGTGCACAAGGGCGCACAGAACCACGTGTTCACGCCGGCGTCCATCGCCGACCAGTTCGAAGCGGCCTTCGGTTACCGCTTCTAAAAAACGGCGGATCAATGATCCGCCCTACCTCACTAAACCAGGGGCGCAAAAGCAAGTGGCAGGCACATCGTGCCTGCCACCAGATTCACGCCCTGGGTTCTAAAAGCGCTAGCGCCCGAACAGCATTCCCAGCAGGATCTGCGCGATCTGCAGCAGGATCAACGCCACCAGCAGCGACAGGTCCAGATTCCCCACCAGCGGCACGACGCGGCGAATAGGCGTCAGCAGCGGCTCGTTCAGCGCGCGGATGAAGGGCGCCATCGGCGCATGCGGATTCACCCAGCTGAAGACCGCCTCAATCACCAGCAAAGCCATAAAGCCGTACAGAATCCATTCAAGGAAGCGGTGCAGCGCGACCAGGAACACGATTTCCGGCGTGGCGCCAAACAGGAACATCACCGAGGTCGCCAGCATCACGATCAGGAAGGCCCCGATCAGGCTGGCCCAGTCATAGCCGCCCATGCCCGGCACGATGCGGCGCAAAGGGCGCACCAGCCAGTCGGAAAGTTGAAAAGTGAACTGCGCCACCGACGATGGCGGCCGCACCCGGATGGCCTGCATCCAGAAGCGCAAGAGCAGCACACCGCCCAGCAGACCGGCGATGGCATTGACGATCAACATGACGATACTAAACACGCGTCCACTCCATAATAAAAAAACCGCTGTGCGATTGTCTCACACAGCGGCATTTTCGCCATCCGGCACTAAGCGCTAAGGCTTAGGAAGGACGGGTGCTGGTCGGGAACGGCCAGGCGGCTGCCGGGGCGATCACGGTCTTTGCTGCCGGAGCGGCTGCTGGTGCCGGAGCGGCTGCTGCCGGAGCCGGTGCTGCTGGCTTGGCGGCTTCCTTCTTCGGAGCGGCAGGCTTCTTCGGAGCGGCCTTCTTTGGCGCTGGTTTAGCCGCTGGTGCGGCAGCCGGTGCTACGGCTACTGGCGCAGCAGCTGGCTTAGCTGCTGGCTTAGCCGAGGCTTTTTTTGGGGCGGCCTTTTTAGCTGCAGGCTTGGCAGCTGGTTTTTTAGCGGCAGGCTTGGCAGCGGCTTTCTTCGCAGCTGGCTTGGCAGCTGGTTTAGCAGCGGCTTTCTTGGCAGCTGGCTTGGCAGCAGCTTTCTTCGCAGCTGGCTTAGCAGCGGCTTTCTTAGCGGCTGGCTTGGCAGCAGCTTTCTTGGCAGCTGGCTTGGCAGCAGCTTTCTTCGCAGCTGGCTTGGCAGCGGCTTTAGCTACGGTCTTCTTTGCTGCTGGCTTAGCGGCGGCTTTCTTGGCTGCTGGCTTAGCGGCGGCTTTCTTGGCTGCTGGCTTAGCTGCGGCTTTCTTAGCTACTGGCTTAGCTGCTGCTTTTTTAGCGACGGTCTTCTTCGCTGCTGGCTTAGCTGCGGCTTTCTTAGCTACTGGCTTAGCTGCTGCTTTCTTTGCTGCTGGTTTAGCTGCTGCTTTAGCGACGGTCTTCTTCGCTGCTGGCTTGGCGGCTGCCTTCTTCACTGCTGGTTTTGCTGCTGGCTTAGCTGCAGCTTTCTTAGCTACTGGCTTAGCTGCTGGCTTGGCGGCAGCTTTCTTAGCGGCTGGTTTAGCAGCTGGCTTGGCAGCGGCTTTCTTAGCGGCCGGCTTGGCGGCGGCCTTCTTTGCTGGAGCTGCTTTTGGAGCAGCTGCTTTCTTAACGACTTTCTTAGCGGCGGTAGCCATTTTTAGTTCTCCTATCTGGGATGGGAAAATTCACGCACAAGATGTAAACCCGTCCGGTCCTGCGGTGGACCAGGCGAATTATTCATCGGCACAAACCTGATTGCGGTTTGCGCTAATGAATTCGGTACCCAGCTGAACTGCTGCACCTCCTCACAAGTGCAGCGCTTCAGCCATCGAATCCGCCGCCTTGTGCTAAAGCGTCGGACTCAAAATCTTGTTCGAGATGTTTCGGGTCGGGCGTGTACTCAGCTCCATCACCCCATCATCGCGCCACGTTCCGTTTGTCAGCGTTAAAGAAAAAACCGCCCGATCCTGACCTAAGATCAGGCGAGCGGCTTCGCTGAAATCGGTGTGGACTTGTGCATACTTATGCGTTTGTGTATCCCATTTTTTTCGATTTTTGCGGTAACGACACACTCAAAAAAAGAGCGCTTGCAAATTCACGCAATTTCAAGTTCGTAAAGTACACGAAAACCTTACCGTTGCGCAACCAGCACGATTGATTTTCTCGCTCTTTTTTTGCATTGATCTGCGAGTTGGCGCACATTGAAGCACGCATTGCGCTCTGTTTTTGCCTAGCATCGGACCTTGCGCGAGGTCTTCGAGCTTTGCTTCGCTTTGCATACGTCCTTTATCTAAAGGCTGTATGCGAAGGTGGGGTGTTCACGTTGCGAGCATCGATGGACCGATGAAGGTCACCACGCATGTCCGCGATTTTTTTTCGTCGCGATTACGCTACATGGACCTCTGTAGCATGCCGATACGCGTTCATCTCTTCACTTTGATGGAGCGACTTCGGTGTCCCATCCCTTCAAGGCCCACTTCGGATTCGCGTAGTACATCCTGAACAGGCGACCGTACTCGCCGCGCGCTGCGACCGTGACGATGGCATCGCGCACGCGTTCGCGGTCGGTGCTGTCCAGGCTATTCAGACTCAGATACATGCCGGCAGCATGGGCGGGCATGCCGCGAATCGCAGTCACATTGATCCTGTCCTGCAGGTCGGAGGCCAGTGCCGCCTCAACGAAAACCGAAGGTGACATCAACACCGCATCGAAGCGGCGCACGGCCAGCATGCGCGCTGCCGTGTCGGGATCGGGAACCAGGGAGACGCGCTTCCTGACCACCGGATCGTTGATCAGCGCCATGTAGGCCGGGCCGAAGTTATAGCCGCGCACAGCACTCAAGGTAGTGGTGCCGGCGGCGAGATCGCTCATGGTGATCTGCTCCGGCATGCGCGCACCGGCCGACAACAGCATGGGACGAGTGTTATAGAGATGAATGAAGGTGGCGTAGCGGTCGCGCTCTTCGGTGCGGGTGCTGTTGTGGACCAGGTCCGCGTCGCCCCGCTCGAACAGGGCATGGGCGCGCATGCGCGGGACGATCACGTATTCGAAGCGGCAGCCCGATTGGCGCGCTACCAGCTCCAGGAAGTCGGGTACGATGCCACTGACCTGGCCCGATGACGACACCATCATCGAGCGCCCCATCGGACTGGCCGCAACCTTGACCGGCCGCGCGCAGCCCTCGGCAAGCGCGTCCGCCATGCCCGTCAGCGCCGTCACCGCCGCGACTACGGCCGCGACGCGCGCGCTCGCCATCCCATCCAGCATCCCATCCCCCTTTTTCTGGACAGGATAAGATGCTGGCCGCTTTGATGCAATACGCGGAGAAGGATCAGGCGGCGAGCTTGCGCAGCAGGCGCTCGGGATCGAGCAGGCAAATGGAACTGTTGTCGCCGCCCAGTTCGAGCACCTCGCTCGATTCGGACTGCAGGCCTTCCGCTTCGCCCTTGCGCATCAGGCTTGGGGTTGGATAGCGGTGGTTGTCGGCGACGGTGACGATGTCATTTACACCATCAACGATCAAGCCAAAGCGCTCGTCGCCGCGTTCGATGACCAGCACTTTGGACTGCGCGGCCGGACCGGAGGGCTGCATGCCGTACAGCACACGCAGGTCGACCAGGCTGACGAAATTGCCGCGCAAGTTGAGAACGCCTCTCAAGTAGTCCGGCACGCCGGGAGCGCGCGTGATGTCGCCGCTGCAGTCGATGATCTCGCGTACCTGGCGCAATTCGAGCGCGAACTTGTCGCCCACGGTGAAGGTGAGATAGACCTTGCGGCCGGCCGCCGCACGCGCGGCATTGTCCTTGCCGTCGTCAGGGAACAGGTTCTGGTGGCCCTGATGCAGCTCACCGATCTCGCAGCGCGAGAAAATGCCGTCGTGGTCGAGCAGGATCACATCGTCCTGCCCTGCCCGTGTCACGCAGCCGGCGAACATGCCGCTGCGCGCCTTGCTCAGCAACGGAATCGGCATCACGTCTTCGGTATGGAAATGGGCGATGCTTTCCACGGCATCGACCAGGAAGCCGATGGTGGCGTCGCCGATGCGGGCCACCAGCACGCGCTGATCGGGATGGGATTCACCGGAGGCGGCTCCGGCCAGGTTTGCAAAATCCACCACGGCGATCTGTTTGCCGCGGAACAGCATGCGCCCCAAACACAATTGACTATTCAGGACTGAGGATTGCAGCTCCGGCACCTGCACGATTTCCTGTATGGCCTTCATCTCCAGCGCGAAATGGGCGCCGGCGGCGCGGAAGGTGATCGCATGGCGCTTCTCGCCGACCGCGCGCAACTGGCGCTGGCGTCCCTGGCTGCCCGCCGCGCGCAGGGCCAGCACCTGGGGCACGTTCTCGATGCACACCAGACGCTCGACGTTCAGCACCTGCAACAGGCGGCGGCCCTGGTCGAGCAGGATGGTGCCCGCCACCACGCCCGCTTCCCCGGCATATTGCAGGGTGCTGCGCTGTTCAGGACGCACGCGCAGCACCTCGCCGATGCCGTGCACCAGCAACCCGACCAGCACATCCTGGTGCTCGATGATGGCGATTTTGTGGTGTGCCGCGCCCTTCGGCGCCGACGGATCGAATAGACGGGCCAGATTCACCACCGGGATCACGCTGCCGCGCAGCGTGAACATCCCTTCCAGGTAATGCGGCGCCAGCGGCACGGCCGTCATGCGTTCGGGGAAGTTGACCACCTCCCGGATGCACATGGCCGGCAGCGCAAATTCATCGCTGCCCAGCAGAAAGGAGCCGAACAGCTCCAGCGCAGGCGCCACGGTTCCGGCGGCGGGCGCCGCCACCACGCGCAGGGCGTCCATGCTTACACCACGAAGCCGGCGACGATCTTGTTCAGGTCCCCCGCACGCTGGTTCAGGTTTGCGGTGGAGGCGGCAATGCTGTCGCAACTGCCGGCCGACTGCTCGGCCGCTTCCGCGATGTGCTGGATCGCCGAACTCACTTCGCGCGCCGTCAGCAGCTGCTCATGCGCTTCGCTGGAAATCACGCCGATGGCCTGGCTGGTCTTGCCCACGCCCTGCACGATCTTGTCGAAGGCTTCGCTGGCCTGGCGCGAGATCTCGCTGCCGGTGTTCACGCGCTTGACCGACTCGTTGATGAGTTTCGAGATTTCCTTGGTCGCCTGCGAGGAGCGCTCGGCCAGCTTGCGCACTTCGTCCGCCACCACCGAGAAGCCCAGGCCATGCTCGCCCGCGCGCGCCGCTTCGATGGCGGCGTTGAAAGCCAGCATATTGGTCTGGTTGGCGATGTCGCTGATCACTTTGACGATCTCGCCGATGTCTTCCGAGGAACGATTGATCAGATCCATGGCTTCGATCGAACGCGCCACGGCCTTGGCGCCAGCTTCCGCTTCATCCTGGGTGCTCTTGGCCAGGTCGTTGGCGGCGGAGGTGTTGTTGGCAATAGCATCGATGGAACGGGTCAGGCCATCGACCGCTGCGTTCATTTCCTCCACCGTGGCGCCCAGGGCCTGGGTGCCGCTGGCCACCACGCTGGAACGGCTGGCGATSGATTCSGCATCGTCSGACAASGCSGTGGCRGACATCACCACCTGGCCGATCACGCCACGCAGATCGCCCATCATCTTGTCGATGCCGGCGGCGAGGTGGTCGAGCGGTTCATTGCCTTCGGTGCACAGGCGCGCGGTSAGGTCSCCTTTSGCGGCGCGCGCCACSGCRTCCAGCAGCGCKTCGATCTTGCGCGCRTCGGATTCGGCYTKGGCCTTGATGCTTTGCTCCAGYTTCACCTGYTCSGTGATGT
The DNA here is from genome assembly GCF_052113985.1 of Pseudoduganella sp. RAF53_2. Taxonomy (NCBI): domain Bacteria; kingdom Pseudomonadati; phylum Pseudomonadota; class Betaproteobacteria; order Burkholderiales; family Oxalobacteraceae; genus Pseudoduganella; species Pseudoduganella sp. RAF53_2. The sequence goes on from NZ_JBFRDW010000117.1 coordinate 7,642, forward strand.
CGATRGCGTACTTCACRATCTTGCARGGCTTGCCGTTCAGGTCAAGGATCGGATTGTAGGTGGCCTGAATCCAGATCTCCTTGCCGCCATTGCCCATGCGCTTGTAACGGCCGCTGTCGAACTCGCCGCGGTTGAGTTTTTGCCAGAAGCGCTTGTATTCCATGCTGTTGGCGTATTCGGGATCGCAGAACAGGCGGTGATGCTCGCCTTTGATGTCTTCCAGCGCATAACCCATGGCGTCGAGGAAGTTGTTATTGGCGGTCAGCACGTGACCATTCATGTCGAACTCAATCACGGCTTGCGCCTTGTCGATGGCGCTGATTTTGCCTTGATCTTCCGCGCTGCGCAGTTTGCTGGCCGTGATGTCGGTCGCGAATTTGATGACTTTGTAAGGCTTGCCCTCGGCGTCGAATACGGGGTTGTAGGAAGCGTTAATCCAGATCTCGCGGCCGCCCTTGCCGACGCGCTTGTAATCGCCCTGATCGAAATGGCCGGTGCGCAGGCGCTCCCAGAACTGGCGATAGGCTTCGCTCGACGCCAGCGCCGGTTCACAAAACATCGAGTGGTGTTTCCCCTGCACTTCTTCCAGCGTATAGCCGACCGCGCTCAGGAAATTTTCATTGGCATGCAGGATGGTGCCATCGAGCTGGAATTCGATGAGTGCCTGCACTCGGTTGAGTGCTGTGTTGATTGCTTGCAGTTCGAGTTCTTGCAGTTGCTGTTCCTGCACGACCGGGCTGTTCATGAGGCACTCCTTTTTTTTGCGGACTTGGCTGAAGTAGGTAGGAAATTTCCTAGAGGGAATCTTCAGTATAGACAGGGAGCCCTTCTGAATCCTCACCGATTCTCACCTTTCATCGAAAAGATTTGAAGTAGTAAACAAGCTGCTAAGAATACGTTGCCACGCGGCCACATAAAAACTAAGCCTCCCGAAGGAGGCCTTAGTGACTATTACTTAGCGAGCGTAAAGCGGCGGAAACGATGACGCGCATGTTCTTCGTTATGCAGTGCCAGCGAAGACTTGATCAAGTCGCTACGACTGATCACACCGGCAAGTTCGCGGCTTGTCGCATCAGCAACCACCGGCAAACGTTCAAGTCCGTGCACCGCCAGACGCACAGCAACCGTGCGGCAGGTTTCCCCACGCAGCGCGACCACTGGGGCGTTCACGCCATACAGTTCGCGCACATGCACGGCATTGGGCGCTTGCTCCATCGCAGCGCGGTCCAGCATGCCGAGCACTGCGCCCTGATGCGTAACGGGATAAGCGCGGTGCTTCTGATTGGCGCCGAAGTGCGATTGCAGGACATCGGCAATCAGCGCGTCGGCATCGATCGACATCGCAGTGGCAGTCATCACCTCTTCCACGCTGTGGCGTTCCAGCGGATCGATGCCGTACTCGCGGTAGATATGGTGGCCGCGGCGTGCGATCTTCTCGGTCAGGATCGAGCGGTGCATGGTGATCACGGTGAAGCCGTAGGCGATCACCGATGCCATCAGCACCGGCAGCAGCGCGTTGGCGTCGTGCGTCAGCTCGTAAGCAAAGACGGTCGCCATGATCGGGGCGCGCATCATGCCGCCCAGAGTTGCAGCCATGAAGACCAGCGGCCACACGGCAGGCGACCCGCCCGGCAGATAAGGCCCCAGCACTGCGCCCAGGCCTGCGCCCAGCATCAGCAAGGGGGCCAGCACGCCGCCCGATGTGCCGGAGCCCAGCGCGATCAGCCACATGATGGCCTTGGCCAGCAGCAGGCTTGCCACCACGCTGGCCGCCAGATGGTTCTGCAGCAGGTCGCCGATCACGTCGTAACCAACGCCCAGTGCGCGCGGCTGGAAATAACCGCCGACGCCAATTGCAATGGCGCCCAGCGCCGGCCACCACATCCAGTGGATCGGCAGCTTGTGGAACCAGTCTTCAACGCGGTACAGGGCGGTCGACAGGATCAGGGCCAGCACGCCGCACAGCAGGCCGGCGATCACGCAAGGCAGGAAGCCCAGCGGTTGCAGGGCTGCGCTCTGCTGCGGGAACAGCGGCCCCGCGTCCAGAATCAGCGGACGCAGGAAGCCCGCCACCGCGCAGGCAATCGCCACCGGCAGCAGGCTGCGTGGACGCAGTTCAAACAGCAGCAGCTCAACCGCCAGGAGCACCGCAGCGATGGGCGTACCGAACACCGCGGTCATGCCGGCTACCGCGCCCGCCACCAGCAGGGTCTTGCGCTCGGCATCGCTCAGGTGGAAGTGCTGGGCGATCAGCGAACCGACTGCGCCGCCCGTCATGATGATCGGGCCTTCCGCACCGAACGGATCGCCGCTGCCGATGGCAATTGCGGACGCCAGCGGCTTCAGCACCGCGACCTTGGGCGACATGGCGCTACGCTTGAACAGGATGGCTTCAATCGCTTCCGGAATGCCGTGGCCGCGGATCTGTTCCGAACCGTAGCGGGCGATCAGGCCGATGATGATGGAACCGATAATCGGCACCGCAATCACCCAGGCGCCCAGCGTATGGTTGGCGGGCGAATGCGGCTCGGCCGACAGCGTCTGGAAGAAGAACAGGTTGGTGAAGAAGGAGATGGCGTGCAGCAGCAGCCAGGCCGTGCCGGTGCTCAGCACGCCGATCACGGCCGCAATGGCGCCGATCGGCAAAAGCCGTGCGTCGCCGCTGAAGTCGCTGCGTGGGTCGTAGGGTTTCATAGCTTCGAAGGGAGGTTGGGAATCGTAAACACACCGGCCAGCGATTGCAGCTCGGCACGGTGCATCGCCGCCAGGCGGGACAGTACGTCCTCGCCGGCCGGCAGTAGATGCACTTCGACACGGCGGCGATCCAGATCGTTCGGCCTGCGCTGCACTAGCCCGGCCGCCTCGCAGCGCGTCAGCAGCGCGACCACGCCATGCTGCTGCGCCTGCAGGCGCTCCGCCAGCTCGCCTACCGTGGCCCAGTCGCGGCCGGGGTAGCCTTTGATGTGCAGCAGCAGCAGGTATTGCAGCGGCGTGATGCCCTCCGCATGCGCCGCATTTTCTGAAAAGCGCTCGAAGCGCCGCATCTGGTATCGGAATTCCGACAGCGCCGTGAAGTCGGCCTTGCTTAATGAAGATGATGTCATTGGCGAAATTTTATATCATGTTGTGACATAATTAGCCGCACATCATACCACGCTTCAATTGCATTTGGGCGAGCCTCCGCTAAGCTGAAGAGGCTTCATTTCAGGAGAGATCATGAAAATACTGATGGTACTTACCTCCCACGATCAGCTAGGGAACACAGGCAAGAAGACGGGTTTCTGGCTGGAGGAGTTCGCAGCGCCCTACTATGTATTCAAGGATGCCGGCGTGGACGTCTCGGTGGCATCGCCGAAAGGCGGACAGCCGCCGCTCGATCCCAAAAGCGATGAGCCTGATTTCCAGACCGAAGCAGGCGAGCGTTTCAAGAAAGATCCGGCCTCCCAGCACGTCCTGGCAAACAGCCGGCGCCTGTCGGAAATGTCCGAGAAGGACTTCGACGCCATTTTCTATCCGGGCGGACATGGCCCTTTGTGGGATCTGACCAATGACAAGGATTCGATCGGCCTGATCGAACGGACCTACGCGGCCGGCAAGCCCKTCGCCATGGTATGCCACGCTCCCGGCGCGCTGCGCTTTGTGAAAGGGCCGGACGGCCAGCCATTAGTGAAGGGAAAGAAGGTCACCGGCTTCACCAATACCGAAGAGGAAGCGGTGCAGCTCACCAAGATCGTTCCCTACCTCGTTGAGGATGTTCTGAAAGAGAACGGCGGCATTTTCTCCAAGGCTGCCGACTGGCAACCGTATGTGCTGGTCGATGGCCATCTGGTCACCGGCCAGAACCCGGCCTCCTCTACCGCCGGCGCAAAGAAACTGCTGGAAGTTTTACGCAGCTGAAACGCATAAAAAAAACCCGCCGGAAAGGCGGGTTTTTTGTGGGTGAGGCTGAGAT
>NZ_JBFRDW010000118.1:0-11527 GCF_052113985.1 Pseudoduganella sp. RAF53_2
CTGGTGAATATTCCGGCCAATCCTGAGTATTCTTCGCTCAATCTGGCGCAGGCGGCGCAGGTGCTGGTGTATGAATGCCGCATGGCGGCGCTGGCGGGGCAGCGCGCCGCGACCGATGTGGGCTTCCACGGCGAAACGGCCAGCCTGGCGCAGATCGAGGGCATGTACGAGCACCTGGAACAGGCGCTGGTGGAAGTCGGCTTCCTCGACGCCAGCAACCCGCGCAAGCTGATGCCCCGCCTGAAGCGCATGTTCTCGCGCACCGGCCTGGAAACGGAAGAAGTCAATATCCTGCGCGGTATCGCCCGCCAGATTATCGCGCGCAGCAAACCCAAAGCTAACCCCTAGTGGCAGGCGCGCCGCGCCAGCCACTTTGGTACGCGCCGCATCTGCCACTTTGGTACGCGTGCCGCATCGGCCATTTTGGTACGCGGCGTCTAGCCGGTGGCTGGCACATCGTGCCTGCCACCAGCAGTTAGAGGTTTTCCTCTATTACGAATCCCCGCACGAACGTACACTTTTGTGACTAAAAATATCACAAGGGGAGACCATGCAACGCAGATCGTTTCTGAAAGCGGGGCTGCTGGGGGCGCTGGCGCTGGCCGCGGGCGGCGCCGTCTATCGCCAGCTGCATCCGCCAATCCTGCAGCGCTATGCGATGGACGACAACGCGCGCACCATTGTGGCCGCCCTGGTGCCGGCCATCGTTGGCCCGGTGCTGCCGCAGGACACAGCGCAGCGTAAAGCCGTTCTGGATGGCGCAGTGGACCGCGTCGCCGGCGCCATAGCCGGCCTGCCGCTGCCCACGCAAAAAGAAGTCGCCGATCTGTTTGCATTGCTCTCGCTGGCGCCCACGCGCCATCTGCTGGCCGGTATCCGCAACTGGCGCGAAGCCACGCCGGAGGAACTGGCGGACTTCCTGCAAAGCTGGCGCACGCATCGTCTCGGCCTGCTGCAAACGGCTTATCACGCGCTGCACGACCTGGTGCTGGGCGCCTGGTATGCCGACCCGGTGAGCTGGGCGGCCATTGGCTATCCCGGTCCGCTGAAGGAGCTGAGCGCATGACGAGCCCAATCCCAGATCCAATCACCGCCGGCCTGGCCTCCGGCTGGAAAGTCATCGACGCCTCAGCACTCGACAAGGACCTGACGCTCGATGCCGACGTGGTCATCGTCGGCAGCGGCGCCGGTGGTGGCGTCACGGCCGAAATCCTCAGTCTGGCCGGGCTGCGCGTGGTCATCGTGGAAGAGGGCGCGCTGAAATCCTCGCGCGACTTCAAGATGCGCGAGGCCGACGCCTATCCCCAGCTTTACCAGGAATCGGCCGCGCGCAAGTCCAAGGACAAAGCCATCAACATTCTGCAGGGCCGCACCGTGGGCGGTTCGACCACCGTCAACTGGACTTCCAGCTTCCGCACGCCGCCCGACACGCTGTCCTGGTGGCAGAACCGCTATGGCCTGAAGGACTACAACGTTGCCGCGCTGGCGCCATGGTTCCAGCTGATGGAAGAGCGCCTGCACATCGCCGACTGGCCGACGCCGCCCAATGCCAACAATGGCCTGCTGGGCGAGGGGGCGCAAAAGCTGGGCATCTCCTTCGGCCATATTCGCCGYAACGTGAACGGCTGCTGGAATCTGGGCTACTGCGGCATGGGTTGTCCGACCAATGCCAAGCAATCGATGCTGGTGACGACCATTCCGGGCGCGCTGTCGCATGGCGCCACGCTGCTCACGCGCGCCCGCGCCGAGCGTTTCGCCTTGCAGAATGGCCGTGCAGAACGCCTCGATTGCAGCGCGCTCACTGCCGACGGCATCGAATCCAACGGCCGCCGCATCACGCTGAAGGCCAGACACTTTGTGGTGGCGGGCGGCGCGATCAACTCGCCCGCGCTGCTGATGCGCTCCGGCGCACCCGACCCGCATGGCTTGCTGGGCAAACGTACTTTCCTGCATCCGGTGGTGGTATCGGCGGCGACCTATCCGCAGCCGGTGGAAGCCTACTCCGGCGCGCCGCAGACCGTGTATTCCGACCACTTCCTGCACACTGGTCCGGTGGACGGACCGATTGGCTACAAGCTCGAAGTGGCACCCATGCATCCGCTGATATCAGCCACGACCATGGCGGGATTCGGCGCAGCCCATGCGGCCCTGCTGCACAAGTATCCGCATGTGCAGGGCATGCTGGCGCTGCTGCGCGATGGTTTCCACGATGGTGCGCAGGGCGGCGCGGTGGAGCTGCGCAGCGATGGCTCGCCGGTGGTGGACTATCCGCTCACCGATTACGTGTGGGATGGCGCGCGCCGCGCGCTGCTGACGATGGCAGAGATTCAGTTCGCAGCCGGCGCCAATGGCGTGTCGCCGGTGCACGAACTGGCGCAGACCTATACCAGCTGGAACGAAGCCAGACAGGCCATCAGCGCGCTGCCGATGCAAAAGCTGATCACGCGCGTGGTATCGGCGCACGTGATGGGTGGCTGCATGATGTCGGCAGATGATCGCAACGGTGTGACCGATCCAAAAGGGCGTTATCACGGCGTTACGAATCTTTCAGTACATGATGGTTCGTTATTCCCGACCTCGATCGGCGCCAATCCCCAGCTGTCGATTTACGGTATCGTAGCGAGGCTGGCCAGTGGTCTGGCCGAGGATCTGACGGGCCGTCCTGCGCCAAGGCCTGTCGCGGCATAGGAGAGGGCAGGTGGTAGCACGCGTACTTGCAGTGATCATGGTCGTCCAGCTGGTGGCGGCGGGACTGTTCTGGTATCTGTTCTCACGCTGGATGCCGCTCGACGTCGCGCTGGTGCTGGCGATCGTGATCGTGCTGCTGGTACGTATGATCATCACCGCCAACAACTTCCGTCTTGCCGCGCGCATGGGCAGCGCGCCGCCCGATGAGCACAAGCTGGACCTGTTCGGCCGCTTGCGCCTGTTCCTGGATGAATATTCGTCCACCATGCTGACCACATCGTGGAATATGCTGCGCCATCGGGAGCGCATGCATATCGCAAGCAATCCGCGCGGGACGCCGGTACTGCTGATACACGGGTATGGCGCCAATGGCGGCTTCTGGGCGCACCTGAGCGGCATGCTGGAGCATGAGCGCATCAGTCACACCACCGTCAATCTGGAGCCGATGACCGCGTCCATCGACGACTACGCGGCCCAGGTCGAGCGTGCCGTGCAAGCCTTGCGCAAGGCGAGCGGAGCGCACAAAGTTGCAATTGTGGGACACAGCATGGGCGGCCTGGTAGCGCGGGCCTGGCTGCGCCGCCACGGTGCAAGCGATGTGGCGCGCGTGATTACGCTTGGCACTCCACATCATGGAACGGGACTCGCCAGCATGGGCGTTGGCAACAACGCCAGGCAAATGCAGCTTRGTTGCGAGTGGCTGCAGCAGCTGGAAGCCTTTGACCGCGAGCAGCGTGGCCTGTTCACATCGATCTATTCTTATCACGACAACATCATCGCGCCGCAGACTTCCTGCCATCTACCGGGTGCGAAAAATATCCCATTTGGTGGAATAGGCCACGTGGCACTGGGCCGCCATCCCGCCATTCTGCAGCGTGTTGTTGCGGAGATTCTGTCGATCCCTTAGACTGTCTTTCAGGAAAGCCCTAAGGCAGGTACTTACTTTCTGAAAGCTGTACGATGGCGACAGAGTTCGGTAAGCTGGATCACAAGGATACGCAAGACGCAGAAGTGCGGTTCGGCAGCTTGCTGGAATCCGTGCCGGATGCGGTCATCATGGCCAATGCACACGGCCGCGTGGTGCTGGCCAATAGTCAGGCCGATATGCTATTCGGGTATGCGCGCGGCGAGCTGCAAGGCAAGCTGCTGGAAGAATTGATGCCGGCGCGTTTTCGTGCGATGCATGAATCGCACCGCAATGGCTATGCGCGCCAGCCGAGTGTACGGCCGATGGGCGCTGGCCGCGAGCTGTATGGCCTGCGCAAGGATGGCCATGAATTTCCGGTCGAAATCAGCCTGAGTCCTGTCGCGACCGGGCAAGGCACGCTGATCATGAGCGCGATCCGCGACATCAGCGAACGTAAGCGCTTCGAGCAGGCGCTGCATGAAAAGAATCTGGAACTGTCCCGCGCCAACCAGGCCAAGGACCGCTTTCTGGCGAATATGTCGCATGAACTGCGAACGCCACTCAACGCCGTGATCGGCTTTACTGGAACGCTGCTGATGCAGTTGCCCGGCCCGGTCAATGCGGAACAGGAAAAGCAGCTGCGCACCGTGCAGTCCAGCGCACGCCATCTGCTCTCATTAATTAACGACTTGCTGGACCTGACCAAGATCGCATCCGGAAAAGTGGAACTGCATCCTGAGCCGGTCAACTGCCGCGCCGTGATTGAAGAACTGGCGCTGGTGTTCCGGCCGCAGGCGCGGCAAAAAGGCCTGGTGTTGCAGTTCCGTGCACCGGCTGATCCGGTGACGCTGCGCACCGACCGCCGCGCGCTGCAGCAGATCCTGATGAACCTGATGAACAATGCGATCAAGTTTACGGATTCCGGCGAAGTCAATGTCGTGCTGGAGAAATCGATGAAACACGCGCTGATCAGCGTGACAGATACGGGCGTTGGGATCGCCCAGCATCACCAGGACAAGCTGTACCAGGCATTCACCCAGATCGACCAGGGGACAACGCGGCAATTCGAAGGCACGGGCCTTGGCCTGCATCTGAGCCAGCAACTGGCCGGACTGCTGGGAGGCAAAATCAGCTGCTCCAGCCAGCAGGGCAAAGGCAGCATATTCGTGCTCTCACTGCCGCTGGAATAGGGGATACTCTCGTGAACGAATCTATTAGGAGCGCCAACGTGTCAGCCCGCATCCTTATCATCGAAGACAACCCCACCAATATGGAGTTGATGGTGTACCTGCTGCGCGCTTTCGGCTATCAGCCATTGATGGCGCACGATGGCGAAGAAGGCGTTGCCGCAGCAGGCCGCGAAAAACCGGACCTCATTATTTGCGATGTGCACCTGCCCAAGCTGGATGGCTACGGCGTGGTGTCGCGCCTGAAGCAGGACCCGGAACTGAAAGCCATTCCCACGCTGGCGGTGACCGCACTGGCCATGGTGGGCGACCGCGAAAAACTATTGGCGGCAGGTTTTGACGGCTATATCGGCAAGCCGATCGAGCCGGATACTTTCGTCACACAGATCGAGTCTTTTTTACCCGGGGAGATGTCGCCCCGAGGTGAAAACGACATCGCCACGATTCTGATTGTCGATGACCATGTGCTGAATCGCGAATTCCTCATGACCTTGCTGGGCTACAGCGGCCACCGGCTGCTGGAAGCATCCAGCGGCATCGATGGTTTGAAGGTCATGGAAACGGAACGTCCGGATCTGGTGATCTCGGACATTCTGATGCCGAATATGGACGGCTACGAATTCGTCAGCCGCATGAAGGCCAATCCGAAAACTGCGGACGTACCCATCATCTTCTACACCGCGACCTACCGCGAGCGGGAAGCGATGGCGGTGGCGGAAGCCTGCGGTGTGCGCTGGGTCTTGCCGAAACCTTCCGATCCGGACGTGATTCTGAAAACGGTGCATGAAGCGCTGGGTGTGGCGGAGCAGGAAGAAACCGTGCCGGCCTTTGCGCCCGAGCCGCCGTCCGAGAACCGGCTGGTGGATATCGAGAACAAGGTCGCCGAGTATCTCGATGAACTGGAATCGAGCAGCCAGCTGATTACACACCTTGCCACCAATGGTGAAGTAAAGGAGTCCGAGCCGGAGCATCTGACGCAGATGACGCAGCGCCTGTCGCGCTCCCTCTCCAGCCTGCAGGCGGTGAGCTTGCGTTTGACATCGCTGATTGAACTGGGGATCGATCTGGGCGCCGAACGTGATCCGCAGGCGCTGATCGAAATCGGCGGCCGCGTGGCGCAGAATATTTGCGTGTCGCGCTACGCCTGCATTGGCGTGCTGGAACCGGCTGCGGAAGAGATGAGCTTTTTCGCGACGTGCGGCACCAGCGAACAGGCGTCCGTGATTGCGGAGACCCCGCGCGCCGGCATACTGAACGCTTTGCTGGAGCAGCGCGTGCCGGTGCGCATGAGTGAACTGCCGGGACCTGCGACCGAAATTGGCCTGCCGGAGCGCCATCCTCCGGTGCATTCCTTCCTCGGCGTGCCGATTGCCTCGCGCGAGCGTGTGCATGGCTGGCTGTATCTGGTGGATAAGCTGGGCGCGAGCGAATTCAGTGAAGTCGATGAGCGCGTGGCGTCGACCGTGGCGGCGCAGATCGCGGTCGCTTACGAAAATCTGCTGCTGTATGACGAGATCCGCCGTCACCACGCCCAGCTGCAGCTGGACATGAATGCGCGCATCCGCCTGGATGAAGACTTGCGCCGTTTCCGTCTCGCGATGGATGCGACCGCCGACGGCATCTTCCTGGTGGACCGCGCGAACATGTGCTTCATCGACGTGAACGTGACAGCCTGCCGCATGCTGGGCTACGAGCGCGACGATTTCCTGCGCGTGGGGCCGAACAAGTCCACCATTCCCGATCTGGTGCCGCTGGAAGATCTGTACGACAAATTGCTGGCCGGTGATCAGAGCGGCGCCATGGCAGAACTGCTCCTGCAGTGCAAGGACGGCAGTTCGCTGTCGGTGGAAGTGCAGCGCCGCACCCTGCGTTCGGGCCAGAACTGGATTCTGGTGGCGGTGGCGCGCGACATCACGGAGCGCAAGGAAGCCGAGAAGCGCTTGCTGAAACTGGCCCACTTCGACACCTTGACCAATCTGCCGAACCGCAGCCAGTTCTACGATTCGCTTGCGCATTCGCTGAAGCAGGCCGGTGAGCACAACTGGGCGCTGGCCGTGCTGTTCATCGACATGGACCGCTTCAAGAATATCAACGACACGCTGGGCCATACCATCGGCGATGAGCTGCTGATTCAGTTCTCCAGCCGCCTGGTGGATTGCCTGCGTGTGCGCGACACCATTGGCCGTTTCGGCGGCGACGAGTTCGCAGCCATCCTGATGCTGCCGGAGGGCGCGCAGAACGCGATTGCAGTCGTCGACAAGATTCGCGAAGCGATGCGCCATCCCTTCGACCTGAAAGGGCATGAAGTCACGGTGACCGCGTCCATCGGTATCTCCGTGTTCCCGGATGATGGCACCGATCCCGATACCCTGATCCAGTACGCCGACACGGCCATGTACCGCGCCAAGGAAGCCGGCCGCGATGCCTTCCGCTTCTTCACCGCGGAGATGAACGCGCAATCGCTGGCGCGGCTCGATATGGAAAACGCGCTGCGCCGCGCGATCGACAACGAAGAATTCGTGCTGTACTTCCAGCCGAAAGTGCATATCGCCACGGGCCGCATCAGTGGCGCCGAGGCGCTGATCCGCTGGCAGCGCCCGGGGCATGGCATGGTGTCGCCGGCCCTGTTCATTCCGCTGCTGGAAGAGACGGGGCTGATCGTGCGCGTCGGCACTTGGGTGATTCACGAGGCTTGCCGCAAGATCGCGGAGTGGAACCGGTCCAAGACGGGCGCGGTGCATTTGTCGGTGAACGTGTCCGGCATTCAGTTCTTCGTGGGCGGACTGGAAGAAGAGGTGATGCGCGCCATCAAGGAGCACGATATCGCACCGGAGCTGCTGGAACTGGAGCTGACGGAAAGTTCGCTGATGTCCAATGCCGAGGAAACCATCACGGTGCTGCAGAACCTGAAGGCGCTGGGCATCAAGATTTCCATTGACGATTTCGGCACCGGCTATTCTTCGCTGGCTTACCTGAAGCGCTTCCCGATCGACAAGCTGAAGATCGATATCGCCTTCGTGCGTGAAGTGACCAGCAATCCGGACGATGCGGCGATTGTGCTGGCCATCATCAATATGGCGCACAGCATGAAGCTGAAAGTGATCGCGGAAGGTGTGGAGAAGGACGCGCAACTGTCCTACCTGCGCCGCCACGATTGCGATGAGATGCAGGGCTATTACTTCAGCCGCCCCGTACCGGCCGAGGAATTCGAACTGATGCTGCGTGAAGGCCGCCACTTGCAAGCGCCGGTGGACGAGAGCATCGTCGATCAGCAAACCTTGCTGATTGTGGACGACGATGCCTTCATGCTCGATGTGCTGAGCGATTTCCTGGCGCAGGACGGCTACCGCATCCTCACCGCACAAACAGCAGCGGAAGGCTTTGATGTTCTTGCCCGGCATAGGGTGCAGGTGATCTTGTGCGACCAGTGCATGCCCATGATGAGCGGCACGGAGTTCATGGAGCGGGTGAAGAACCTGGCGCCGGACACCTTCCGCATCATGCTGTCGGCCTATGCGGACCTGACGCCGATCATGGCGGCCATCAACCATGGCGCCATCGACCGCTTCTACACCAAGCCCTGGAAGGGCGCTGTGCTGCGCGAGAATATCCGCGAGGGATTCCGCCTGCACAGCCAGTTGCGCGCGACCGCACAGGTCGCAGCATGATGCGCGAGGCTGGCCATGTACTCCCCATGGCTGGCCGGTCTGCTGCTGTCGACGGTCATGGCTTGCAGCGTGGCAGCCGAGGAGGGCTTGCGCATCCTCGCGATGGAGAACAAGCCGCTTAGCTTCCGCAACGGCGACCATGCGGATGGCATGCTGATTGAACTGGTGGATCAGCTTCAGTTGCGCATCGGCGTGCGCTCGGAAGTCGAATTGCGCACGCTGGCGCGCGCCATCACCATCGGCAATGTCACGCCCAACGTGATGGTAATGCCGCTGGCGCACACGGCGGAGCGCGACCAGCACTACACTTATGTCGGCCCGATCTTCGTGGCTTATGTCGGCATTTTTGCGCTGAAGGAGAGGGCGCAGGAACTGCATGCCATGGGCGACGATATCCGCAAGCTGCGCGCGGGCGCGCGCCGCGGCTCCATATTTATCGAGCAGGCGCGCCGGCAGGGATACAACGTGACGGACGATCCGGTATCCAGCGAAACGGCCGCGCGCATGCTGATGCTGAAGCGTTTCGACCTGTGGTTCGATGGCGAAGAGCTGGCCGGTCCGGCGCTGGAGCATGAGGGCTACAAGCGCGAGGACGTGGAAGAGATCAAGCGCGCGGGCGCCTTCAACGCGTACTTTGCCTTCTCGAATGGCACGCCCGAATCCACCATCAAGGCCTGGGCCGACGCGCTGCGCGAGATGAAGCGCGACGGTACGTTCCAGCGCATCTACCACAAATGGATGCCGGGCTACCCTTTGCCACAGGAAGAAGTGGCGCGCAATCACTAGCTTTAGATGCCGTCTTCTAGATTGTCTCGATTACAATAAACGGACATTCGAGGAGAGAGTAAATGGCCAAGAAGACCAAGACTCAGGAAAAGAGCGAGGACCATATGACCAAGGCCGTGCGCTCATCCGCGAAACAGATCTGGCAGGCGGGCCTGGGCGCATTCACCGACCTGCAGCAGCGCACACGCGGCGTTGCGGGCGATAAGGCAGGCCATGTCGAGGAAACCGTCAACACGCTGGAGCAGGTGTTCCAGGAGCGCGTGACGCGGGCGCTGGAATCGATCGGAGTCCCCATGCGCAAGGAGATTGACGCGCTGACTGCCCGGGTGGAAGAGCTGAGCCGCGAGGTGGAGGCGCTCGGCGGCAAGCCCGCCAAGAAGCCTGTGGCGGCCAGGCCGGCGGCAAAAAAGCCCGCTGCGAAAAAAACCACGGCAAAAAAGACCGCATCCCGCAAGCCTGTTGCCTGACGCTCAACAATGATATCCTTGCAGGGGTGCCAATAGAGACCCCTGCCATGCAACAAAAAGCTCCTAGACGAACCCGCGAACGCATTCTGGAACTCTCGCTGCGCTTGTTTAACGAGTTCGGTGAGCCGAATATTACGACCACCGTGATCGCGGAAGAGATGAACATCTCGCCCGGGAACCTCTACTACCATTTCCGCAACAAGGACGATATCGTCAACTCCATCTTCGTCCAGTTCAAGGCGGAGGCAGAGCGCATGCTGCAGGTGCCCAGTGGCCGCCGCTCGAATATCGAGGACGTGTGGCTCTACCTGCACCTGATGTTTGAACTGATCTGGCGCTACCGCTTCTTCTACCGCGACCTGAACGATCTTCTGTCGCGCAACCGCAAGCTGGAACTGGAGTTCAAGGAACTGCTGGCCCACAAGATCAAGGTGGCCAAGAATCTGTGCGTCGACCTGCGCACGGAAGGTTCGCTGGAAGCCAGCGATATGGCCATCGACGCCATGAGCGTGAATATGGTGGTGGTGGCGACGTATTGGCTGTCCTATGAATTCGTGCGCAATCCGCGCAAATACTCGGAACAGCAATCGATCGCCGATGCGCTGGCGCGCGGCTGCTATCAGGTGCTGTCGCAGATCGGCCCTTATCTGCGGGGCGAAACCAGCGTCCTGTTCCAGAAACTGTCTGAAGAATATTTGAAGAAGCTGAAATGAAATCGATTTGTGTGTACTGCGGCGCCAATGCTGGCGTCACTCCGCTCTACGCGGAAGGTGCGCGTGGCCTGGCAGCCGCGCTGGTGGAACAGAATCTGGGCCTGGTCTATGGCGGCGGCAACGTCGGCCTGATGGGCGTGATTGCGGACGAAGTGCTGCGCCTGGGCGGCGAAGTGACGGGCGTGATCCCCACCGCGCTGATGGAGCGCGAAGTAGGGCACACCGGCCTGACGCGCCAGTTCATCGTCAAGGACATGCACGAACGTAAAGCCATGATGGCCCAGTTGTCGGATGGTTTCATCGCCATGCCGGGCGGGATGGGCACGCTGGAAGAACTGTTCGAGATGCTGACCTGGTCGCAGCTGGGCATTCATTCCAAGCCGGTCGGCCTGCTGAATGTGGACGGCTTCTACAACCACCTGGTTCAGTTCATCGGCCACGCCAGCGAGCAAGGCTTCATCCGCCCGCAGCACGCGGCGCTGATGATGGTGGAAGAAGTCCCGCAGAAGCTGATTGAACGCCTGCGCGAACCGCGTCCCGAAAACGTGGCGAAGTGGATTCGCTAAGCCCAGAGCTTCTGGCCGCTTGAGAGATCGAGCTGCGTGAGGTAAAGGCGCACATCGAACTCATACTGGTGGTAGTTGGGCTCCATGTAGGTGCACAGCTTGTAGAAGGCCTTGTCGTGCTGCTTTTCCTTCAGGTGCGCCAGCTCGTGTACTGCGATCATGCGCAGGAATTCCAGCGGCACGTCCTTGAACATGGTCGCCACGCGGATCTCGTGCTTGGCCTTCAGCTTGCCGCCCTGGACGCGTGAGATGGCCGTGTGCAGGCCAAGAGCGTGATTGATCACGTGGATCTTGCTGTCGTAAGCCACCTTGTCGATCGGCGCGGAACTGCGCAGGTATTCCGTCTTCAGATCCTGGACGTAGTCATACAGTCCACGATCCGTGCGGATATCGTGAGCTTTCGGATAACGTTTCACTAGCACTTCGCCGAGGCGGTCCTGATCGATCAGGAGCTGAACCTGCTGCAAAGTCTGTTCGGAATAGGCGCTGAGGTATTTCATGGAGGCGCGAATGGTATCACGACGCGGCTTTGCGGAGGTCTGACA
>NZ_JBFRDW010000119.1:0-11491 GCF_052113985.1 Pseudoduganella sp. RAF53_2
GCCATGGTTCGCCAGGAAGAACATTTGCGACTCCCAGCTGTCCGAGCTGAGGGGCCAGCCGTGGCTGAACACGATGGGCTGGGCGTCTTTCGGGCCCCAATCTTTGTAGTAAATCTCTACGCCGTCTTTGGTGGTGAAGTACATGATTGATCCTTTCAAGGCTATGTTAGAGTGCAAGTTGCTGTTTGAAAAAAGCGTCGGTGCGGCTGTTTGCGAGCTTTGCGTCGTGATCGTCGTAATGGTTGCCGCCGGGACGGGCAAAGGCATGATTGCGGCCCGGGTAGCTGTACAGCGCGACGTTCGGTTTGCCGGCCACTGAGGCTTTGATAGCGGCCTGCGCGTCCTTGTTGATGTATTCGTCTTCTTCGGCCAGGTGATACATCATCGGGGCCTTGATCTGCGGCGCTTCGGATACGTATTTCTCGGTGCCGCCGCCGTAGTAGGCGACGAAGGCATCGGCATCGGCGTCGATGCGCGCGGCGCTCATGAAAGTCAGCAGGCCGCCGAGGCAGTAGCCCGTCACGCCAACCTTGCCGTTGCCGCCTTCGATCTTGCGGGCTGCGGCGACGGTGGCCGCGATGTCCTGCACGCCTTTGTCGAAGTCGAAAGCACTGTAGAGAGCGAATCCTTTGGCCCAGTCGGCTTCCCTGGACTCGGACATGTCTAACCCTGGCTCGGCACGCCAGAACAGATCCGGGCAGACGGCGATGAAACCTTTGGCGGCGTAGTCGTCAGCGATACTCCGAATGCCGGCATTGACGCCAAAGATTTCCTGCAGCACGACCAGCACGGGGTAGGTGCCCGGCTTGGCGGGCCGTGCTACGTAGCACTGGAAATTGCCGTCGGGCGTGGAGATGGTCAGGCTCATGATGTGCTCCTTGTGGTTGTGTGTTTTGGTGAACTCACTTTAGAACTTGCTGGCGCTGGCGGGAACGCCCAAGCCTGCAAGGCCGTTTTGCAGAAATGCAGGGTCAACATGACGAGCGACTTCGACTGGAACGACATTCCGCTGATCCTCGCCCTGGCGCGCTGCGGCAGCATGAGCGCGACCGGCCGCGAACTGGGCGTGGACGCCTCCACCATCAGCCGCCGCATTGCCGCAGCCGAGAAGGCGCTGAACCTGCGCCTGTTCATCCGCGATAACACCCGCTATCAGCTGACCAGCGCGGGCCGCGTCTTCGTCGAGTACGGCGAGGCGGTATATGGCAATGTGCAGAGCATGCTGCTGGCGTCGTCGCAGGAGGCCGATGCGATCGGGGGCCTGGTACGCATTACCGCCATCGACTTCCTGCTGAATTTCTGGCTGACGCCCGCGCTGGCGGGCTTGCTGTCCGAGCATCCGGCGCTCGATGTGCAACTGCTGGGCGATAACCAGAACATGTCCTTCATGCGCGGCGAGGCCGACTTCGCCTTGCGCCTGGCGCAGCCCACTGAAGATGCGGCACTTTTGATGCGCAAACTGGGTGAGATTGGCTGGGCCGTTTTCGGTGCGCCGCGCTTCGTGGACACGCCGCCGGCGCAGTGGGGCAGCCAGCCGTGGATCGCCTATGATGCCTCGCTGTCCCATTTGCCCGAGATGCGCTGGCTGGACAGTCTGGCGCCGCAGCCGCGGATTGCCTTGCGCGTCAACAGCCTGGCCACCATGACCCAGGCTTGCCGCGCCGGCCTGGGGCTGGCGCTGCTGCCGTGCCTGATCGATGGCGATCCCGCGCTGGTGCGCCTGAGCGGCGCGGAAGTGCGGCGCGAGCTGTGGCTGCTGAGCCATCGGGATGCGGCCTCGATCGGGCGCTTCAAGACCGTGGCCGGCTGGCTCATCAGCCTGTTTGCCGACAATCGCCATAAACTCTGCGGTTCCTGAGAGGAAAACTGCTGTACAATCTTTTGGAACGATCGTGCTTTTTTGTTTGAGCACGAAAAAAACCAAGGAGACAGCATGGATTTGAACTATTCCGCTGCCGATGAGGCTTTCCGCGCCGAAGTGCGCGCCTTCCTCGAAGCGAATTTGCCCGCCGATCTGCAGCAGAAGGTGCGCCAGCACAAGCGTCTGGCGAAAGAAGACTATGTGCGCTGGCACAAGATCGCCGCCAAACAAGGCTGGGCAGCACCTGCCTGGCCGGCCGAATTCGGAGGTCCGGGCTGGAATGCGACCCAGCGCCACATCTGGGAAGAGGAATGCGCCCGCGCCGGCACCCCGCCCATCCTGCCGTTTGGCGTGAACATGGTGGCGCCGGTCATCATGGCTTTCGGTAACGAGGAGCAGAAGGCGCACTACCTGCCACGCATCCTGAATTGCGACGACTGGTGGTGCCAGGGATATTCCGAGCCGGGTTCCGGTTCCGACCTTGCCTCACTGAAGACTACCGCGGAACGCCAGGGCGACCACTACATCGTCAACGGCCAGAAGACCTGGACCACGCTGGGCCAGCACGCCGACATGATCTTCTGCCTGGTGCGCACCGATCCAGGCGTGCGCAAGCAGGAGGGCATTTCCTTCCTGCTGATCGATATGAAAACGCCGGGTATCACCGTGCGCCCGATCATCATGCTGGATGAAGAGCATGAAGTGAACGAGGTCTTCTTCGACAACGTGAAGGTGCCGGTGTCGAACCTGATCGGCAAGGAGAACAAAGGCTGGACGTACGCCAAATACCTGCTGGGCCATGAGCGTACCGGCATTGCGGCGGTGGGGCGCTCCAAGCGCGAGCTGCAATTCCTGAAACAGCTGGCCATGCGCCAGCAGCGCAACGGCAAGCCGCTGCTGGAGGACCCGCTGTTCGGCGCCAAGGTGGCAAATCTCGAAATCGAACTGATGGCGCTGGAAGTGACCGTGCTGCGTACCATCGCGCAGGAGCACCAGGGGCCGGGTCCGCAGGCGTCCGTGCTGAAAGTGCGCGGTTCCGAGATCCAGCAGATGTTGACGGAGCTGATGCTGGAAGCGGCCGGCCCGGAAGCGCTGCCTTTTGACCCGGAATATCTGGAGGGCCGCAGCGAGCATGCGGTCGCGGGCGACGACGCTGCCGCGCCGCTGGCGGGCTACTACTTCAACTTCCGCAAGACCTCCATTTACGGCGGTTCGAACGAGATTCAGAAAAACATCATCACCCAGATGATTCTGGGACTGTAAGGGGACGGCATGGATTTCACTTTCAAGGAAGAGCAGCAGCAATTCGCTGATGCGCTGCGTCGCTGGATCGACAAGGACTACGGCTTTGAAGCACGCCGCAAGATTATCCATTCCGATGCCGGCGTGTCCGACGCAGCCTGGTCGCAGCTGGTCGAATTGGGCATGACTGCGCTGCCGGTGCCGGAAGCGCAGGGCGGCTTTGATGGCAGTGCCGTGGACATGATGGTGGTGATGCAGGAGCTGGGGCGGGGCCTGGTGGTTGAACCTTATTTTGCGACGATGCTGGGTGCGCAGTTCCTCAAACTGGCCGGCGGCCAGGAGGCCTTGCTGGAGCAGGTCGCCAGCGGTTCGCTGAAGCTGGCCTGCGCACTGGGCGAGCAGCAATCGCGCTACGATCTGGCTGATGTCGCGACCATGGCCTCGCCATCGCATACGATTACCGGCACCAAGACTGTCGTGGTGCACGGCGGACAGGCGGGCGCATTCATCGTTTCGGCCCGCACGCGCGGCGCGCAGCGCGAGCGCGAAGGAATTGCGCTGTATGTCGTGCAGCGCGATGCCGCAGGTGTGACGGTCACCGATTACCGTACGCTGGATGGGCAGCGCGCCGCAACCGTACGCTTCGATGGCGCGCAAGCGACGCCATTGCGCGGCGGCTGGGATGTGCTGGAAGCGRCTGCCGATTACGGCAACACGCTGCTGTGTGCTGAAGCGATAGGCGCGATGGATGCGATCTTCGCCGCGACGCTGGAATATCTGAAAACGCGCAAGCAGTTTGGCGTGCCGATCGGCCAGTTTCAGGCGCTGCAGCATCGCATGGCGGATATGTTCATCCATCTGGAACAGGCGCGCTCGATGGCGATGCTGGCGGCGGTAAAAGTGTCGTCGGACGATGCGGAAGAGCGCCGCCGCGTGGCGTCGGCTGCCAAGGTGCGTGTGGGGCAGGCGGCCAAGTTCGTCGGCCAGCAGGCAGTGCAGCTGCACGGCGGCATGGGCGTGACCGACGAGCTGCCGGCAGCACACCACTTCAAGCGTCTGACCATGATCGGCCTTACCCTGGGCGATGTGGACCACCACCTTGAACGGTTCGCACACGAGCCGGGATTCACGGCGGGTCAATGACCCGCCCTACGTCGCCGGCGTTCGGTGGGTGGTAATTCATCGCATTTGGTGGCCGGCGCTGCGTGACCGGCGGACTCGCACGGCTGTCTGGCGTAGGGCGGATCATCGATCCGCCGGGCAGTCACGCGGCGCTGTAGCGGTCGCGGCCTGATTCCTTGGCTTCGTACAGTTCCCGGTCCGCAGCGCGGATCAGGATTTCGGGCGACAATCCATCGCCCGGCGCCAGCGTGGCCGCGCCGATGCTGACGGTGACGATATCGCTCACCGTCGACATGCGGTGCGGTATCGCCAGCCGCCGCACCTCAAGCAGAATACGCTGCGCCACCGTCTCCGCGCCGGACGCCTCCACGTTCGGCAGCAGCACCACGAATTCCTCGCCGCCGTAGCGCGCCAGCATATCCGGCGGACGTCCCGCGCAGTGCCGCATGGCGTTGGCGACCTGCTGCAGGCAATGGTCGCCGGCCTGGTGGCCATACGCATCGTTGTAATTCTTGAAGTGATCGATGTCGATCATGATCACCGACAGTGGCGTGCCTGAGCGCACGCAGCGCCGCCATTCGTTGTCGAAAGCGTCGTTGAAGCTGCGGCGGTTGGCGATGCCGGTGAGGGCATCAGTCAGCGTCAGCTCACGCATGGCGTCGGACTGGCGCTTCAACGTGAGATGGGTGCGCACGCGCGCCTTGACCACGGCCATGTTGAACGGTTTGGTGATGAAGTCCACGGCGCCCGCTTCCAGTGCGCGCGTTTCGTGTTCCGGCGTGGTGAGGGCGGTGAMGAAGATGATGGGAATGTCCTGCGCGCCGGGCGATGCACGCAGCGCGGCGCAGACTTCGTAGCCGTCCAGGCCGGGCATGACGGCATCAAGCAGGATCAGGTCCGGCTGCTGGTCATGCGCCAACTGTAGGGCTTTTTCGCCGTTCAGCGCGAACAGCAGCTCATGCTCTTCGCCCAGCACATGGCTCAGCATCTGGATGTTTTCGGTGGCGTCATCCACGATCAGGATGCGCCCATTGCGCGCCTGGTCGTCCCAGCTCATGCCCATTCCCTCCGTTTCAACATTTCCTTCACCAGATGTTCGGCGGCGGTGAAGTCGAGCGTGTCGATGGCTTCGGCCAGCGCGGGCGCCAGATCGGGACATTCCCGTTTGAGCGGTGCATGCAGGGATTTGAAGCTGGCGACCGCGCGCATATTGCTGTTGCGGAGCAGGGAGAGCAGCTCGGCCAGCGCGGCGTTCAAATCCGGCTCCGCTGCCGAGGCGACACTTGTTTCGCCGGGTTCGGGCAGGGCGCGGGCGGTGGTGATGACGGTGGTGATGGCGTCATCCAATGCGGTCAGCAGCGACGCCAGGGCGTCGTCCTGACCATCCGCCAGCGCGGCCTGGGCTTCGGCGCTCAGATCGGCGATCTCCCGCGCGCCCAGGTTGGCCGCGACGCCATGCACGCGGTGCAGCGCTTGGCCAGCGGCGTGGCGCTTGTCCAGTTCCAGCAGGCTGCGTACCTCGCTCACCGTAGCGCCCTGCGAGCGCTCGAAGCGTTTCAGCAGGACGACGAAGGCGGGAAAGTTGCCGTTCATCCGGCCCAGCGCGGCATGCAGATCAATGCCCGCCAGCTCCACCGGCAGCGCACCGCTGCCGTCCTGCGCGTGCGGCGCGTCAGTCTGGGCCGTCTGCAGCGATGGCAAGGATCGCCGGGCGCTCAGCGCGTGCGACGGCTGCGAGGATTGCGACGGCGGCGACGAGTACGACGGCGGCGACGAGTGCTGCGAGTGCGAAAGCTGAGACGGCTGAGACCTGTGCGACGGCGACGACGAGTGCGACGGCTGCAACGAGTGCGACGACTGTGGCGGGCGCGGCGCCGGCGGCATACTGTCGCCGTGCGGGGCGCAATCTCTGTGCACGGCGCTGCCGCTGCGCGGGGTGGCAAGGCGGGTGAGGGTGGCGATCAGTTCGTCGACGTCGATCGGCTTGGCGATATGCGCATTCACGCCCGCGGCCATGGCGCGCATGCGGTCTTCCTGCATCGCATTGGCGGTCATGGCGATAATCGGCAAGCGATCGAGACTCAGCGCGCGGATGGCGGCAGTGGCTTCGTAGCCGTTCATTACCGGCATCTGCAAATCCATCAGCACCGCGTCCGCACGGTCCGGACGCGCGCGCAGCATGTCCACCGCAATCTCGCCATTAGACGCGGTTTCAACCTGCGCATTTGCATGCTGCAGAATATAGCGCGCCATCTCCTGATTGATCTCATTGTCCTCGACCAGCAGCACGCGCATGCCCGCCAGCCGCCCGGCCAAAGGCGTCTGCGTGGCTTGCTGCATGGCCGGCGCGACGCCCGTCAGCGCCTCCAGTGCGGCAGCGCGCAGCTGACCCGGCGTGCATGGCTTGGCCAGCACAGTGGCGATCTGCAGGCTGTCAACCAGCGGACGCAGATCGTCCGCCGCCTGCTCGGACGCCATCATGATCACCGGCGGCAGATTCAGGCCCGCAATGCCGCGTGCCTCGACCAGCATCTCGATGCCATCCACCTCCGGCATGGCATTGTCAACGATAAGCAGATCCAGTTTCTGCTGATGGCTATGCAAGGTATGCAGGCAATGCAGACCTTCCGCTGCGCTGGCTGCCGTCCACACTGCCCATCCCAGAGTATCGCCCGCGTGCTCCAGTGCATGCAGTACGCTGCGGTTGTTATCGACCACCAGCACATGCAGCCCGCACAGAGCCGACGGCACATCGGCCGGCGGCACGCCCGGTGCGCACAGCAGCGGACACACGAAGCGGAAAGTCGATCCCTGGCCAGGTGTGCTCTGCACGCTGATCACGCCGCCCATCAGATCGACCAGGCGGCGCGAAATCGCCAGTCCCAGGCCGGTGCCGCCATAGCGCCGGCTTGTGCTGCTATCGCCTTGCGAGAAGGCGTCGAACATGCGCAGCTGCTGCTCCGGCGCGATGCCGATACCCGTATCGTGCACATAGAATTCCAGCGTGATGCGCRGCCCGTCGCGGCCAGCGTCGCGCACGCCCAGCACCACCTCGCCACGCTCCGTAAACTTGACGGCATTGCTCATCAAATTCAGCAGGACCTGATGCAGCCGCATGGCGTCGCCCACCAATTCGGCCGGCAGGCCGGGCGCGATGTCGAACACCGGCTCCACGCCCTTATCCCAGGCGCTGCCCGCCACGAGCATGGCGGTGCCGGCCAGCAGCTGTTCGAGATTGAAGCGCGCCTGTTCCAGCCGCAGCTGGCCGGCCTCGATCTTGGAAAAGTCCAGCACATCGTTCACCACGCCCAGCAGGGACTTGGTCGCCATCTGGATCTTGCCGACGTAGCCGCGCTCGCGCCGTTCCAGCGGCGCCTCTTCCAGCAGCCGCGCCAGGCCGATGATGGCATTCATCGGCGTGCGGATTTCGTGGCTCATATTGGCCACAAACTCGCTCTTGGCGCTGCTGGCCRCCTCCGCGCGGTCGCGGGCGCGCACCAGCTGTTCGTTGAGTTCCTGCAGGCGCTGCTCGCCACGTTTAAGTTCCGTCACGTCCGAGGCCAGCGCATAGAAGCCACGTACCTTGCCTTGTTCGTCGGCGTCCGGAATCAGGTTGATCCATGCGTAGCGCACATCTCCACTGGGCAGCGCGATTTCGCGGGCGAAGTTTTGCGGTGCGCCGTCCAGCACGGCCTCCAGCTGCGGCTGGATCTGGTCGACCAGGAAGGCCGGCAGTACGGCGGACATCGGCGCGCCCAGCACTTCCTCTTGCGTCTTGCGGAACCAGTCGAGGAAGAACTGATTGGCGAAGCGGCAGCGCAGCTCCGCATCCCAGTAGGCCACGATGCCCGGCAGATTGTCGGTGACCGTGCGCAGGAAGGCGGTGGTGCGTTCGGCGCGCTGCGATGCGCTCAGCAAAGCCGCTTCGGCGCGCTTGCGTTCAGTGATATCGACCGAGATGCCCAGCAGGTGCGTGGCGGTGCCCCACTCGTCGCGCAGCGCGACCTTGCGCGTGGTGAGCCAGCGCGCCTCGCCGTCGCCGGAGCGTACCTCTTCTTCGCGGATCTGCATCTCTGCGCTGGAGGCCAGCACCTGGCTGTCCGTTTCCCTGAAACCGGTCGCCATCTCGGCCGGGAAGATCTCTTCGTCGCGCTTGCCCAGCACCGCCTCGCGCGGACGGCCAAGGAAAAGCTCCCCGTGCCGGTTCAGCAGCTCGTAGCGCCTGCTCTCCGCTTCCTTCACGAACACCACGGCCGGCATATTTTCCAGTACGGATTTGAACAGCTGCTTGGATTGATGCAGTTCTGCTTCGGCGGCCTTCTGTTCCGTCATATCGACCAGCAGGCCGGTGATGCCCACCATGCGCTCGTCCGCACCGAATACGGGGTGGTAGCTGGCGGCAAAATGGCTTTCGCGTTCCGGTCGCCCGGCAGCCTTGCCGCTGAATTCAACGCCGGTGACGGGGCGGCCCGTGTCGAGTACGCGGCCGTAGGCATCATTGATGGAGGCCAGCAAGCGGCGGTCCTTGATCAGCTCATCGAAGCGGTAGCCCAGGTGCTCGCTGACGGGAATGCCGTTCAGCGCCGCGAGAAAATCGTTCACCATCAAAATGCGCAAGCGCGTGTCGACAAAGCTCAGGCCCACCGGAGCCGAGGCGCAAATCGTTTCCAGCAGGGCGTTGGAATCTTCCAGTTGGCGGGTGCGTTCCTGCACCAGTTGCTCCAGATCCTGGCGATGCCGCGCCAGCGCCTGTTCCAGCTGCTGTAGGGCCTGCGCCACTTCATGCGCCTCCTGGAAGGCCATCGGCGGCAGGATGAGTGGCGCGCCATCGGCCAACGCCTGCGCGGGCTGGCTCAGGGCGCGGATAGAGCGGCCAAGGCGGCCTCCGACGCGCCACGCAAACACGAAGCCCGCCAGTACCAGTGCCGCCAGCGCTGCGGTCAGCGCCGCCAGTTCGCCGCTGCTGCCGCCGAAGGCTGGCGTGACGGGCAGGGCTACCGTGATCGACCAGGCGCTATCCGGCGCCGTGCGGTAGGCGATTTTCACCAGCGTTTGCTGGCCGGTAGCTTCACCCTTGCTGAGCGCGATGATCTGATCCTTCGCGTCGAACAAGGTGGCGGATAATTCACGCGGCAAGGGCTGCTCGGTCAGCAGTGTGTCCAGCAAGCCGGCCGGCAGCAGCATGCTGACTGCCAGCACTGGCTTGCCTTCGCGGCTGATGGGCACATCCAGCGAGAAACCGGACGGCATGCGGGTGAGGGTAGTGCGGCCGCTGGCGAACAAGGCTTGCAGGCGGCGCGCATTGGCGGCGCGCGGCAAACCCTGATTGGTGGTGGCCAGCACCTGGCCGGTGGCGTCGCTCAGCAAGACCTGCTGGGCCGGGAAGCCCGGCCGCAGCTGGGCCGACGCCTGGCTGTGAAAGCCCGCGTAATCGCCGGACTTCATGCCCGGCGCAGCCGCCAGCGATATTGCAGCGGTTTCCACCGCCTGTAGCTGGCGATCCAGCGAGACGGCAACAGCGCGCGCCAGCCGCTGCTGATCGGCGGTGTTATCTGCGGTGGAAAAATGGAGAAAGAAGACGATCGCGCCGACCAGGGCAGGCAAGGCGCATGCCGCCACCAGCAGCGTGATCTGCGAACGTATCGACGGCAAAGGTTTGCTGGCTTCGTCCTGCACTACACATCCTTTCGGAATAGTGGCTGCAGGACGATGATAGCTCAGCTCACCGTGCGCGCAAAGCGTCAGCTCCCATGCTTTGCCAGCTCAATTTTGGCGATGGCGTTGCGGTGCACTTCGTCCGGGCCGTCGGCCAGGCGCAAGGTGCGGTTGCCGGCCCACTGATAGGCCAGCGGGAACTCTTCCGACACGCCCGCCGCGCCGTGCGCCTGAATCGCCCAATCCAGCACCTGCTGGGCTACATTGGGCGCCAGCACCTTGATCATGGCGATTTCCGCTTGCGCCACTTTATTACCGACGGTATCCATCATGTAGGCGGCTTTCAGTGTCAGCAGGCGCGCCGTGTCGATCTGGATGCGGGCTTCGGCGATGCGTTCACGCCACACTCCCTGCTCGGAAAGGCGCTTGCCAAATGCTACCCGGGCATTCAGGCGCTGGCACATCAGCTCCAGCGCACGTTCGGCCACACCGATGGCGCGCATGCAGTGGTGAATGCGGCCCGGCCCGAGGCGGCCCTGCGCGATCTCGAAGCCGCGGCCTTCACCCAGCAGGATATTGGTAGCCGGTACGCGCACATTGTCGAACGCGATTTCGCAGYGGCCATGCGGCGCATCGTCGTAGCCGAAGACGGGCAGGGGACGCAACACCGTGAGGCCCGGCGTGCCGGCCGGTACCAGGATCATCGATTGCTGCTGGTGGCGCGCGGCGTTGAAGTCCGTCTTGCCCATGGTGATGTAGATCTGGCAGCGTGGATCGCCGGCGCCGGAAATCCACCACTTGCGGCCATTGATCACGTAATGGTCGCCATCGCGCTCGATGCGGGTTTCGATATTGGTCGCGTCGGATGAAGCCACCGCCGGTTCGGTCATCGCGAAAGCCGAGCGGATTTCGCCGCGCAGCAGCGGTTCGAGCCATTGCTGCTTGTGTTCTTCGGTGCCATAACGTTCCAGCGTTTCCATATTGCCGGTATCCGGCGCGGAGCAGTTGAACACCTCCGCAGCCCAGGGTACGCGGCCCATGATTTCGCACAGCGGGGCGTAGTCCAGGTTGGACAAGCCTTCCGGTGCACGGGCGGAACGCGGCAGGAACAGGTTCCACAAGCCCTGTTCGCGCGCCAATGGCTTCAGGCGCTCGATCAGTTCAGTGGGAATCCAGCGGTTGCCCTTTTCGCGGCCGTTACGGTCCACTTCTTCGTGGAAGGCCTTTTCGTTCGGGTAAATGTGCTGGTCCATGAAGGCCAGCAGACGACCCTGCAACTCCTTGCAGCGGCCGGAATATTCAAAATCCATTATGCGTCTCCTCAATGGGGACGTAACACATTTGCCTCAAATGGGCCTAAATGTGTTACCGCCTTATGTGTTTTGTGCGTGGGACCAGCCCATTTCGGCCATCGGTTTGGCCAGCTTGCCTGACTCCAGCGCTTGCGCGCTCGATGCGGTGCCGTCCACATAGCGCTTCATGATGCCCTGCATGATGCTGGCGAGGCGGAACATATTGAAGGCGAGGTAGAAGTTGAAGTCTTCCAGGCGGATGTTCTTGCCGGTGCGCTCGGCGTACCTGGCGATGTATTCGCGCTGCGATGGAATGCCC
>NZ_JBFRDW010000120.1:0-11403 GCF_052113985.1 Pseudoduganella sp. RAF53_2
ATCTGCAGCAGGGCGTGCCGGACGCCGGCGGCGAAACGCGGCTGGTATGGGTCATCAGCCTGGGCGCACGCCACGGCATTTCGGAAGTCGAGCCGCGCGAGCAGAAACGCGATGTACGCGGCCAATGGGGCAAGGGCCGTCCCATGGCACTGAAGCGGCTGCGCGAAGAAGCTGCACAACTGGACTTTCTGACGCCGCAGGATGTACGCATCAGCAGCACGATTTCCCCGGCGCGGCAGGCCTACGCGTCGAGCCTGCGCTACGACATCGACACTGAACAAGCTGCACTGGCCCTGGTCGGCCACCCGCACATCTACTGGATGGATGCGCCGGACGTGCGCGTCGAATTGCAGGGCGGCGAACCGGAGCTGCTGATCCGCCAGCAGAACGGCAAGCTGCATCTCACCCTGCAGCCAGCGATTACCGACCCAAACGCCAGCGTCATCATCATGAAGGAAGCGCCGAACCGCCTGCGCGTGGTCAGTATCAGCGACGAGCACCGCCGCATTGCCGCCATCGTCGGCGACGGCCTGAGCGTGCCGCTGCATGCGGAAGAGCAGGTGCTGCAGGCGATTGGCGCGGTATCGTCCATCGTGACGGTGCAGTCGGATATCGGCGCGGGCGCCGTCAACGCCGACCAGGTCGATGCCGACAGCCGCCTGCACGTGCATCTGCTGCCTTACCAGCAGGGCCTGAAGATGCAGGTCCAGGTGCGTCCGCTGCCCGATGCAGGGCCGTACTACGCACCCGGTTCCGGCGCGGAAAGTGTGATTGCCGATGTTGGTGGCCGCTCGATCCAGGCGCGCCGCAATCTGGCCGGCGAACGCGATGCAGAGCGCCAGCTGATCCTGAAATGCGATGCGCTGGAACAGGGCGAGCAGGATCACGGCGAATGGCTGCTGGGCCAGCCCGCGCTCGCGCTGCAATTACTGGCCGAACTGCAGGAACAGGACAATGTGGTGATCGCCTGGCCGGAGGGGGAAACCTTCCGCGTCACGAAGCCGGTCTACACCAAGCAGCTCAAGCTGAACATCAAGAGCAAGAAGGATTGGTTTGCCGCCAGCGGCCAGTTGCAGATCGATGAAGAGCGCGTGATGGACCTGCGTTCGCTGCTGGAGCTAATCCGCGCCAACAAGAGCCGTTTCATCGAACTGGGCGATCAGCAATTCCTGGCGTTGTCGGAAGAACTGCACCGCCGCCTGCAAGAGCTGGCGTCTTACGGCGAAGACGATGACGCGGGCATGAGGGTGCACCGCCTGGCGGCCTTTGTACTGGAAGAGCTGGCGTCCGACGTCGGCATTCTGGAAGCGGATCGCATGTGGAAAGAGCATCTGGCCCGCATCGAGTCCACCGCCGCCTATACGCCGCAGCTGCCGAGCACCTTGCAGGCCGAGCTGCGCGACTACCAGCGCGAAGGCTTCGAATGGCTGGCGCGGCTGGCGCATTGGGGCGTCGGCGCCTGTCTGGCCGACGATATGGGCCTGGGCAAGACGCTGCAGGCGCTGGCTCTGATCCTGCTGCGCGCACCGCAAGGGCCAACGCTGGTCGTTGCGCCAACCTCCGTCTGCCTGAACTGGGTGGCGGAAGCGGCGCGCTTTGCGCCCACGCTGAACGTGAAGCTGTACGGCACCGGCGACCGCGAAGCGATGCTCGAAAACGCCGGGCCGTTTGATCTCATCGTCACGAGCTACGGGCTACTGCAGCTGGAATCCGAACGCTTCACCAAACGGCACTGGCATACCATCGTACTGGACGAAGCCCAGGCCATCAAGAATGCCGCCACCAAGCGCTCGCAGGCCGTGATGGCACTGCAGAGCGACTTCCGCATGGTGGCCACCGGCACACCGCTGGAAAATCATCTGGGCGAGTTGTGGAACCTGTTCCGCTTCATCAATCCGGGCCTGCTGGGCAGCCACGAACAGTTCAACCTGCGCTTTGCGGGACCGATCGAGCGCCAGCAGGACCATCGCGCCGAAGTGGGCGCTCGCAATCGCCTGCGCCGCCTGATCGGACCTTTCGTCCTGCGCCGCACCAAAGCGCAGGTGCTGACCGAGCTGCCGGCGCGTACCGAAATCACGCTGGAAGTGGATTTGTCGGCGGAAGAAACCGCGCTGTACGAATCGCTGCGCCGCGAAGCACTGGAAAAGCTGGCGGCGATCGACGTCCCGGTGGACAAGAAATCCATCGCCATTCTGGCCGAGATCATGAAGCTGCGCCGCGCCTGCTGCAATCCGAACCTGGTGGCGCCCAGTCTGAAACTCCAGAGCAGCAAACTGGCCGCGTTCTCCCATCTGGTGGACGGGCTGCTGGAAAATCGCCACAAAGTGCTGGTGTTCAGCCAGTTCGTCGATCATCTGACGCTGATCCGCGAGCAGCTGGAGCGCAAAGGCATCCGCTATCAATACCTCGACGGCTCCACGCCGATGGCCCAGCGCAAGCAGGCGGTGGACGCCTTCCAGGCCGGCGAAGGCGATCTGTTCCTGATCAGCCTGAAGGCCGGCGGCGTCGGCATCAACCTGACCGCCGCCGACTATGTCATCCACATGGACCCGTGGTGGAACCCGGCGGTGGAAGACCAGGCCTCCGACCGCGCGCACCGCATGGGTCAACTACGCCCGGTAACCATCTATCGCCTGGTGGCACGCCACACCATCGAAGAAGGCATTGTCGATCTGCATGCGCACAAGCGCGAACTGGCGGATAGCCTGCTCGACGGCAGCGATACGGCCGCGCGCATGACGGCCGAGGACATGCTCGCCATGCTGAACGAAGGCCTGCGCCGCCCATAAATACAGCGTGCGGCACGTTTTGCGCAGCCGGACTATGATGAAGATGTAAGCTCTCAAGGAGCAATATCATGGTTGATACACTTCTGCGCGTCTTCGACAATCTTTCGGTCGCCGAACAGGCGCGTGAGGCCCTGCTGGCCGCTGGCGTCGATTCGCGCGCCGTGCGCCTGTCCTCGCGTGAGGATGACGGCGGCCCCGTGCAGGGCAACTTCATCGTGGATTTGTCGAACAAGCCGACGCCGTCGTGGCGCAACCGCCAGTCCGACCAGTCCGAGCTGCGCAGGCCACAGCAGCGCAGCAGCTGCCTCCTGAGCGTACGCCTGGAAGACAAGCGCCAGGGCATGCTCGTCGCCACCATCCTCGACCGCTACGCTTCGGTGGACCGCGGTAACCGGATGGGCCTCTACTGATCGCTCGCCACGGCCGGGATTCCATGCGATTATCCCGGCATGAATACTCAACAAGCGCTTGAATTCGTGCGCGAACAAGGTGTGGTACTGGTGTCCGCACAAGGACCCGCGCCACGTCTGACCGAAGCCATCGCCGGTGAACCCATCAAGGGCAGCTGGTGGGGCCACGCCAAAGGCAAGCAGATTTTCGCCGTGCTGGACGCGTTGAACGACCACGCCGACATCCTGGTTTGCCGCCTGCTGCAAAACAAACTCACCATGGTGCACCGCCGTCTGTGGCCAGCGCTGGCTGCTGTCGCGCACGAGCTGCCGGCGGCGGCGATTGTGCGCGTAACGCAGGAACACACGGCATCCGGCAAGCACGTGAACCACGAGACGCCATTCCCCGACTGGCTGCCGCCGGAGGCGGCGGAACAGGGCGCACGGATGAGTCCTGCCGAGGCCCGAATCCAGCTCGGCTTGTGATAATCTCGCAGGCTGCACTTTCAGAAAGCTGAAACAATATGATCAAGACCAAGATCGCCCTGGCGGCGATGATGCTGTCCCTGGCATTCGCGCCAGCCGAGGCAGCAAAGAAGCCGTCCAGCAAGGCCAAAACCACGGCCAGCGCAAGTAAAAAGTCGTCGTCCTCGAAATCGTCGGGTAAATCGTCGAAGAGCAAGGGCAAGTCCAAAGGCAAGGGCAAGGCCGCCGCAGCCGGCGCCGCCGCCACGACCGCCGTTGCGGCCAAGCCGCTGACGCCGGAACGCCGCCAGGACAAGAACTTCGACGCCCAGGCCAATCTCTTCCTCAACGCCCTGTGGCGCATCGATCCGGAGTCGGCCATCGGCGCGGGCAAGTACGACACGGCAGCCATGCTGACCATTCCCGACCAGCCAACGCGCGACAAGCAGCTGGCGTTTATCGACGAATGGCTGGGCAAATTCGGCGCAGTGGATGCGAAGCAGCTGTCGCCCAAGCAGCGCACCGACCTGGGCCTGCTGATCAACAAACTGAATAGCGACCGCTGGTACCTGACCACCTTCCGCGAGTTCGAGTGGAATCCGGCCAGCTACAACATCGCCAGCCCGATCGACTTCATTCTGAACACGGAATACGCGGCCAAGCCGCAGCGTCTGCGCACGCTGCTGAAGCGCATCGGGGGCGTGCCGGCTTACTACGACGCGGCACGCAACAGCATCAATAATCCGACCCGCGAACACACGCGCCTGGCCATCGACCAGGCGCCGGGCGTGCTGTCGGTGCTGGCGGACCTGGACAAGGAAGCACAGGCGTCCATCCTCACCGCCAATGAGAAGGAACTGTTCAAGCAGCGTATCGCAGCCGCCAAGACTGCGGTGGAAGGCTATGCAGCCTGGCTGGGCGAGCTGGATAAGCAGCTGGAGACGGCAGGCAATGCGCGCTCCTTCCGCATCGGCAAGGAACTGTATGAGGCCAAGTTTGGCTTCGACATCCAGTCCGGCAGCACGGCGGAACAGACTTACCAGAAGGCGCTGGCTACGCGCGAGCAGCTGCTGTCGAATATGGACCGCATCTCGGACGAACTGTGGCCGAAGTACCTGGCCGATACGCCGAAACCTGCCGACCGCAGCGTGAAGATCGGCATGATGATCGATAAGCTGTCGTCCAATCACGTGACGCCGGCCGAGTTCTTCCCCGAAATCCGCCGCGAGATTCCGGTGCTGCAGGACTGGGTGGTTTCGCATGACCTGCTGACGCTCGATTCGAAGAAGCCATTGATCGTGCGCGAAACGCCGGC
Source organism: Pseudoduganella sp. RAF53_2 (assembly GCF_052113985.1). Lineage (NCBI taxonomy): Bacteria > Pseudomonadati > Pseudomonadota > Betaproteobacteria > Burkholderiales > Oxalobacteraceae > Pseudoduganella > Pseudoduganella sp. RAF53_2. The sequence goes on from NZ_JBFRDW010000120.1 coordinate 4,959, forward strand.
CTACCAGCGCGGCGTGGCTGGGGCCAGCATCGAGGCGCCTGGTCCATACCGTCCGCAGGACCGCACCTACTACAACGTGACGCCGCTGGACGACGCCACGCCGGAGCAGGCGGAAAGCACGCTGCGCGAGTACAACAACTGGATTCTGCAAGTCCTCAATATGCATGAGGCGATTCCGGGCCACTATGCACAGCTGGTGTATGCGAACCGTTCGCCCTCCATTGTGAAGTCGATCTTCGGTAATGGGGCGATGGTGGAAGGCTGGGCGGTCTACGCCGAGCGCATGATGCTGGAGTCAGGCTATGGCAACAACGAGCCCGAGATGTGGCTGATGTACTCGAAATGGAACCTGCGCAGCGTGACCAACACCATCCTGGACTACAGCGTGCACGTGCTGGGCATGACGCAGGAGCAGGCCATCGACCTGCTGACCAAGCAAGCCTTCCAGACGCCTGCTGAAGCGGCCGAGAAATGGCGCCGCGTGCAGCTGACCTCCGTTCAGCTGACCAGCTATTTCAGCGGCTATTCCGAAATCATGGATCTGCGCGAACAGCGCCGCGCCGCGCTGGGCAGCAAGTTCTCGCTCAAGCAATTCCACGAGCAGTTCCTCAGCTACGGCAGCGCCCCTGTGCGCGTGATCAAAGAGCTGATGCAGTAAAAGAAAAAAGCGCCCCGCGGGGCGCTTTTTTTTTTCAGGTGTTTTCTTCGGACGGCGCCTGGGTGGCTTTGACGAAGACCGGGGATAGCAACACGCCGATTTCGAACAGCAGCCACATCGGGATGGCCAGGGAGAACTGGCTGACGATGTCGGGCGGGGTGACGATGGCGGCAATCACGAAGGCGCCGACGATGACATAGCCGCGCCACTCCTTCAGTTTGGCCACCGACACCAGGCCCATGCGCACCAGGACCACCACCACCACCGGCACTTCGAAGGCGCAGCCGAAGGCCAGGCACATGGACATCACGAAGTCGAGGTAGTTCTCGATATCCGGCGTGACCGCAATCGAGGTGGGCGAGAATTCGGAGATGAAGTGGAAGACGCGGCCGAATACCAGGAAGTAGCAGAAGGCCACGCCCACAATGAACAGCAGCGAAGACGCTATCACCAGCGGCGCCACCAGGCGCTTTTCATGCGCGTACAGGCCGGGCGCCACGAAAGCCCACATCTGGTACAGCACCCAGGGCAGCGCACCGATAAAGCCCAGCAGCAGGGTGACCTTCATCGGCACCAGGAATGGCGAGATCACGCCCGTTGCGATCATCTTCGAGCCGGTCGGCAGGGAGTTGATCATCGGCGCGGCGATGAGATCGTAGATATGGGAGGGGCCGGGCCAGATCATCAGCGCCGCGGTCACGATCAGGATGCCGATGCTGGCCTTGACCAGGCGGTCGCGCAGTTCGATCAGGTGGCTGATGAAGGTTTCTTCGACCGGTTCTTGTTGGCTCATTTAGTAGAACGATGCTGGTGGTTTGCCGCTGCGCGGACGGAAACGCGCCACGCGCGCCGCGCCGGACACCACATGCATGCGTCCACCATTGCGCTGCTTGTACCACAGCGGTACGGCGGAGGTGCGCACCAGGCGCTTGCGGCGGAATTCCTTGGCCTTGCGCGACAAATCGTCGGTAGTAGCCGTGCTGACGGCCGGTTCGTGCTGATGGTCGACGCGCAGGGCGTCCTCGACCTCGGCCATATTGGCAGCGATGGAGTTTTCCACATCAGCCTTGAAGGTGCTGGCCGCTTCGGAGGCCTGCTTTTGCAGGTTCTTCAGCTCTTCCAGCTCGATTTCGCGGCTGACTTCGGATTTCACTTCCTGCAGATAACGCTGCGCGCGGCCATACAGCGTGCCGGCCATGCGCGCTACCTTGGGCAGCTTTTCAGGACCGATCACGACCAGGGCCACTGCCCCGATAATGGCGAGTTTGGAAAGACCGAGATCGATCATCAGAATGCTTTACTGCTTGGTCTTTTCCTTGGCTTCCACTTCGATGGTGCCCTTGTCGGTCACCTGCGCAGGAGGCGGAGCTGGCTGGGCTGGCTTGTCATCCTCGTCGCCCTTCACGCCATCCTTGAAGCCTTTGACGGCTTTGCCCAGGTCCGAGCCGATATTGCCCAGCTTCTTGGTGCCGAATACCAGCATGACCACCACCAGGACGATCAGCCAGTGCCAAATGCTCATAGAACCCATTTTGTTGCCCCTAAAAAAGCGTTAATTCACACAGTATACGCGAAGCGCGCCTGTCATGTGCCTGTAATGATTTTTTATCAAGTTCGCATGCCGCGCCACGGACGAGGTCCACCATACAGGTGCATGTGCAGATGGTACACCTCCTGTCCGCCGTCAGGCCCGCTGTTGATCAGGAACTTGAAGCCGCGCGTAGGCTGGCCCTGCTCATCATAGGTCACCGAAATATTGTGCTCGGCAGCCAGCTTCGGCACCAGGGACATCATCTTGCCCAGCAGTGGCGCGTGTTCCGGCGTGCAGTCGGACATGGTCGAGATGTGTGTTTTCGGGATAATCAGCAGGTGTACAGGGGCCGCCGGATTGATGTCCTTGAACACCATCAGGTCGTCGTCTTCATGCACCACGGATGCAGGAATCTGTTTCGCTGCGATTTTGCAGAACAGGCAGTTTTCCAACGTAGTCTCCTCTTATTCCTTGCGGGCGGCTTTTTCGTCCAGGCCGGACAAGCCTTCGCGCCGCGCCAGCTCATCGAGCACCTGCTGCGGCGTGAGGCCGAACTGGGCCAGCAGAACCATCGAATGGAACCACAGATCGGCCGTTTCGTACAGCACTTTGGAGGCATCGCCGCTGACGCGGGCATCCTTGGCCGCCATCACGGTCTCGGTAGCTTCCTCGCCGATCTTCTTCAGGATGGCGTCGTCGCCCTTGCTGAACAGCTTGGCGACATAAGAGCTCGACGGATCGCCGCCCTTGCGCGATTCGATGGTGGCCGCCACGCGGTCCAGTACAGTCGTCATTTCTTCGCTTCCGTGTAGATTTCGTCCGGATCTTTCAGCACCGGCTCGACGGCTTTCCAGTCGCCGTCTTCGAATTTGTTGAAGAAGCAGCTGTGGCGGCCCGTGTGGCAGGCGATGTCGCCTTCCTGGGCAATCTTCAGCAGCACCACGTCCTCATCGCAATCGAGGCGAATCTCTTTCACCTTCTGCACGTGGCCGGACTCTTCGCCCTTGTGCCACAGCTTCTTGCGCGAGCGGCTCCAGTACACCGCCTCGCCCAGCTCCACGGTCTTGTAGAGCGCATCGCGATTCATCCATGCGAACATCAGCACATCGTTGCTGCCGTCTTCCTGGGCGATCACCGGCACCAGGCCGTGTTCGTCCCATTTCACGCGATTCAGCCATTTGGCTTTCGCGATCTGCGCTGCGGTTCCGTTTGCCATTCTCGTTTCCCCGATTTCAATCCAGGCGCATGGGAATGCCTTGCGCCGCCATAAAGCGCTTGGCTTCCTGCACCGTGTGCTGGCCATAGTGGAAAATGCTGGCGGCCAGCACGGCGTCAGCATGGCCCAGCTTGACGCCGTCGGCCAGATCCTGCAAACCGCCCACGCCACCGGATGCGATAACCGGTACATTGACGGCGTCGCTGACGGCACGGGTCAGCGCCAGGTCGAAACCTGACTTGGTGCCGTCGCGATCCATGCTGGTCAGCAGGAGTTCACCTGCGCCCAGCGCTTCCATTTTCTTCGCCCACTCGATCGCATCAAGACCGGTGGCATTGCGGCCGCCGTGGGTGAACACTTCCCATTTACCCGGCGATACCTGCTTGGCGTCGATCGCCACCACGATGCACTGGCTGCCGTGCTTCTGCGAGGCTTCGTACACCAGCTGCGGATTGCTCACCGCCGAGGTGTTCAGGCTGATCTTGTCCGCGCCCGCGTTCAGCAGGCGGCGCACATCTTCCACCTGGCGCACGCCGCCGCCCACGGTCAGCGGGATGAAGACTTGTGAAGCCACGGCTTCGATGATGTCCAGGATCAGGCCACGGTTGTCGCTGGAGGCGGTGATGTCGAGGAAGGTCAGTTCGTCGGCGCCCTGCTCGTCGTAGCGGCGCGCGATTTCCACCGGGTCGCCGGCGTCGCGCAGCTCGGTGAAGTTGACGCCTTTGACGACGCGGCCATTGGTCACGTCCAGGCAGGGGATGATGCGTTTTGCCAGCATGGGTTTACTCTTCTTCGAGATCGCCCGACAGTTCATCGGCGCGTTCCTGCGCCGTGGTCAGGTTCAGCGTGCCTTCGTAAATCGAACGGCCGCAGATCACGCCTTCGATGCCTTCGTCCTGCACCGCGCACAGGTCTTCCACGTCCTTGATGGTGTGCACGCCGCCCGATGCGATGATCGGAATGCGCACCGCCTGCGCCAGGCGCACGGTGGCTTCGATGTTCACACCACCCATCATGCCGTCGCGGCCGATGTCGGTGTAGACGATGGATTCCACGCCATACTGTTCGAACTTCTGCGCCAGGTCGATCACTTCGTGGCCGGACATCTTGCTCCAGCCGTCGGTCGCCACCTTGCCGTCCTTGGCGTCCAGGCCGACGATGATGTGGCCAGGGAAGGCGCCGCAGGCGTCGTGCAGGAAGCCGGGGCTCTTCACGGCCGCGGTGCCGATGATGATGTAGCTGATGCCATCGTCCAGGTAACGTTCGATGGTGTCGAGATCGCGGATGCCGCCGCCCAGCTGGACGGGGATTTCATCGATCTCGTTTTCTTCCGCATAGTCGCGGACTGCTTGCAGGATGGATTTGACCGCACCTTCGTTCTTCGGCTTGCCGGCAAAGGCGCCGTTCAGATCGACCAGATGCAAGCGGCGCGCGCCTTGTTTCAGCCAATGACGCGCCATCTCGGCGGGATCTTCGGAGAACACAGTAGCAAGTTCCATATCGCCTTGTTTCAGGCGAACGCAGTGACCGTCCTTGAGGTCGATAGCAGGAATGAGCAGCATGATTTTGGTCTTTTTGGGTTAAGGGTTCCAGTGAACGAAATTCTTGTAGAGCTGCAGGCCGGTGGCCGCACTCTTCTCCGGGTGGAACTGGGTCGCGAAGATATTGTCGCGGGCAACGGCGCAGCAGAAGGCGTCGCCGTACTGCGTTTCGCCCACGCTGTGCGCCGCGTTTTCCGGCTGCGCGTAATAGCTGTGGACGAAGTAGAACCAGGCGTTGTCCGGGATGTCTTTCCACATCGCGTGCGGCACCTTCTGCTGCACGCGGTTCCAGCCCATCTGCGGCACTTTGAAGCGCGAGCCGTCGTCCTGCGTGCGGCCTTCCAGCTGGAAGCGCACGACTTTGCCCGGCAGCAGGCCGAGGCCCGGCGTATTGCCTTCCTCGCTGACGTCGAGCAGCATCTGCTCGCCCACGCACACGCCCATCATGGGTTTGGATGCGGCGGCGCGCAGCAACGCATCGCGCACGCCGGATTCATTCAGGCTGCGCATGCAGTCGCGCATGGCGCCCTGGCCGGGCAGCACGATGCGGTCGGCGCTGTCGATATCGCCCGGCTGGCCGGAAATGCGGATATCGTCTTCCGGCGCGACCGCGCGCAGGGCTTGCGCCACCGAGCGCAGATTGCCCATGCCGTAATCAACTACTACGATCTTTTTCATTTTGGTGAGCCGTGTAGTGGAGGTTACAGRCTTCCTTTGGTGGATGGGATGGTGCCGGCCGCGCGCGGGTCGAGCTCCACAGCCATGCGCAGGGCGCGGCCGAAGGCTTTGAACACGGTTTCGCACTGATGGTGGGCATTGGTGCCGCGCAGGTTGTCGATGTGCAGGGTCACCAGGGCGTGGTTGACGAAGCCACGGAAGAATTCCAGGGTCAGGTCCACGTCGAAGCCGCCGATCATGGCGCGGGTAAACGGAATGTGGTACTCGATGCCAGGACGGCCGGAGAAGTCGATCACCACGCGCGACAGCGCTTCATCCAGCGGCACATAGGCATGGCCGTAGCGGCGGATGCCCTTTTTGTCGCCGATGGCCTTGGCCACTGCCATGCCCAGCGTGATGCCCACGTCTTCCACCGTGTGGTGGTTGTCGATGTGGACGTCGCCGGTGGCTTCGATGTCGAGATCGAACAGGCCATGGCGCGCGATCTGGTCCAGCATGTGGTCGAGGAAAGGAACGCCGGTGTTCAGCTTTTGAACGCCAGTGCCGTCGAGGTTGATGGCCACGCGGACCTGGGTCTCGCTGGTGTTGCGCGTGATTTCTGCGGTGCGGTTCATGAAAAGACTCTTACGGTTTGTGTCAGGCTGCCAGAGCGGCCTTCAGGCCGTCAAGCATGATTGCGTTTTCTTCCGGCGTACTGACCGTAATGCGCAGGCAGCTTGCCAGCACATTGTGCATTCTACCCACATTTTTAATCAATACCTTGCGGGAGAGCAGTTTCGCGTGGGCATCATCGGAATTCGGAACACGAATCAGAATGAAGT
>NZ_JBFRDW010000121.1:0-11310 GCF_052113985.1 Pseudoduganella sp. RAF53_2
CGCATCGGTATTCTGGTTTTTCCTCGCTTTCAGGTCCTGGACCTGGTTGTCACGACGATTTTTGAGCTGGCCAATGAACAGGCGGGCAGGCGTCTGTATGAGGTGTCGCTGCTTTCCGAATATGGCGGGAATGTGGTGAGTTCTTCCGGCGTGCCGGTGGCGACGGAGCCGTTTGACCGCCATGATTTCGACACCATCATGGTCGCCGGCGCGATGGAACTGATTCGTTCACCGCAGGCGTTTGTGGACTTCCTGCGCGAAGCGAGCCTGGCATCGCGCCGCGCGGCCAGCATTTGCACCGGGGCGTTCTTCCTCGGCGRGGCGGGCTTGCTGGATGGGCGCCGGGTGACCACGCACTGGGGCAATGCACGCGATCTGCAGCGCATGTACCCCAAGGCGCGCGTGGAGGAGGACCGCATTTTCATCAAGGATGGCAAATTCTGGAGCTCCGCCGGTATGACGGCCTGCATCGATCTGTGYCTGGCGCTGGTGGAGGAGGACCAGGGTGTGGAGATGTCGCGCCAGATCGCGCGCAAGATGGTGGTGTATCACCGCCGCAGCGGCGGACAGTCGCAGTTTTCGGCTTTGCTGGAGCTGGAGCCCAAGTCGGATCGCATCCAGCAGGCTTTAAGCTACGCCAAGCAGAATTTGCGCAAGCCTTTGTCGGTGGACGAATTGGCCGATGCGGCGCATCTGAGCCGGCGCCAGTTCAGCCGCACCTTCCGCATCGAGACGGGACAGTCGCCAGCGCGTGCGATCGAAGTGCTGCGTGTTGAAGCGGCACGCGCGATGATCGAAGCGGGCAACCATTCGATCGAAGTCGTGGCACGCGAAAGCGGCTTCGCCGATCCCGAACGCATGCGCCGCGCCTTCGTCCGCGCCTACGGCCAGCCACCCCAGGCCATCCGCCGCGCCGCCCGCGAAGCCTCCGCCGCCTGACCTATCGCATTCCCACGCTGCGGGTAGCCGCCACTTGCCGCGCCGCTCGGCCCCTCGCCGCACATTGCCTGTCGCGTGCCCGCCACGCTGGTGCGGACCGGCTATGGCGCTTCGACCTTCTCTTCGCGTTCGAGCCATGCGCGGCCCTGGTCGAGGACTTGCTCCAGCTCGCGGCGCACGGCCGCAAACAGCGGCGGTAATGACGCCGTCGCGCCTTCCTTGATGGCCGCTTCCGCTTCAAGCGTCGCCCGCACCAGGCGCTTCGCCCCCAGCACGCCCACCGCGCCGCGCAAGCCGTGGAAGATTTTGCCCGCATCAGCAGCGCGCCCTTCGCGCAAGGCCTGATCCGCATCATCGGCCGGCTGCAAGCCATTCTCCAGCGCGCCGCGCACCATCTTGAACATCACCGCACGGCCCTTGGCATCCTTGCCCATGACTTTCATCAGACTGTCCATGTTGAAAACCGGCTCGTTATCCACAGGCGCCGGCGAGGAAGGCACCGCGCGCAGCACGGGGCGCTCGCGCCGCGGCAGATTGCGCTCGATGACGGCCATCATCTCTTCCACCACCACCGGCTTGGCGATGAAATCGGAAACCCCCGCCTCCTCGCAGCGGTTGCGCTCCGCTGCCAGCACGCCGGCCGTCATCGCAATCACGGGCAGCGACAACTTGAGTTCATCGCGAATCAGGCGCGTCGCACTGAAACCATCCAGCACGGGCATCTGCATATCCATCAGCACAACGTCATAGCGGCTGGCGCTGCTGCGCAGCAGATCGACCGCTTGCTGGCCATCGCCCACCACATCCAGCGTGGCGCCCGCATGTTCGAGAATGCCGCGCGCTACGGCCTGATTCAGCAGATTGTCTTCTACCAAAAGGAAGTGCACGCCCTTCAGGCGGCCGACGATGCCGGCGCCGTTGCCAGCCGGGTCCTCACTGGAACTGGTACTGAGCGCCTGGTGCAGCGCATCGAACAGGCTGGAACTGGTGATTGGCTTGATCAGCACCACGTCCGCCTCCGGTGCACCGGCAATCGCATCGACCTGATCGCGCGCAAAGGCATTCACCATGACCACGATGGGCTGCTTGTGGCCCTCTGCCGCATGGCGTATGGTTTTGGCGGTCGCCAGTCCGTCCATGCCCGGCATATGCCAATCCGCCAGCACGACATCGTAAGGCCGCGGCCCGGACAGGCGTTCGCGGAACATGCGCACGGCCGCGCCGCCGGAATCCACTTCATCCGCATCCCAGCCCCAGGCGCGCAGCAATTGCACGACCATCTCGCGGCTGGTTTTGTTATCGTCCGCCACCAGCACGGACAGCGGCCCAAGCATCGGCTGCCGCCGCGAGTCGCCCTTCTCGCCCAGCACATCGAACCACAGTTCAAACGAGAAGACACTGCCCTTGCCTTCCTCTGTCTTAAGTTCGATCTGCCCGCCCATCATCTCGATCAGGCGCTTGGTGATGGCCAGGCCAAGGCCGGTGCCGCCAAAGCGGCGCGTGATGCTTTCGTCACCCTGCGAGAAAGCGCTGAACAACTGCGTCTGCTGCTGCTCGGTCATGCCGATGCCGGTATCGCGCACTTCAAAGCACTGTAGCACGCGGTTCTCTGCCCGCGCCGTCGTGCGCACGGCCACCACGACCTCGCCCTGCTCGGTGAACTTGATCGCATTGCCTGCCAGGTTCACCAGGATCTGCTGAAGGCGCAGCGCATCGCCATGCAGCAGCGTAGGCACGTCCGGGTTCACCACGATGGCCAGCTCCAGTTCCTTTTCGCCTGCGCTCATGGTCATGGTGGTGGCCAGCGTGCCCATGGTCTCGTCCAGATCGAAGTCGATCGGCGAAATCTCCATGCGCCGTGCTTCGATCTTCGAGAAGTCCAGCACATCGTTCAGGATGCCCAGCAGCGACTGGCCGGAAGTGCGGATCATGTTCAGGTATTTGCGCTGCTGCGTCGTCAACGAGGTATTTCCAAGCAGGTAGGCCATGCCCAGCACCGCATTCATGGGCGTGCGAATTTCGTGGCTCATATTGGCCACGAAGTCGCTCTTGGCGCGATTGGCCGCTTCCGCCTTGTCCCGGGCGCGCTGCAGCTCGTGTTCGGCGGCCAGGCGCTCTTCCATCAATTCGTTGAAGGAGCCGGTCAGCTCGCCGATTTCATCCTGAGTCGTAACGGCAATTGGCGTGAAGCGTTCCGGTTGGCGGCGTAGCGCATGGATGGATTTGCGCAAGCGGCCCAGCGGCTCCATCAGATGCAGGGTGATCCAGCCAATCAGCAGCGCGGCGACGATCGAAGCGGCAAGGCCCCACAAAGCCACCCACCACAACAACCCATCGAAAGGCTCGAACGCTTCCTCCACCGGCAGCGACGCTGCCAGCACCCAGTCCGTCGAACGCAGCATTTTGTAACTGGTGAGTGCCCGCACGCCAAGGCTGTTGACGCTGATGATCGTTCCTTCGAAACCCTGCAACGCGCGCGTGGTGGCAGGATTGGCATTGGTCGGCCGTGGCTTCAGCAGGCGCAGAGGATCGGGATGCAGCACATAGATCGACGGTTGGCTGCGCGTGACAGCGAAGTAGTAGCCCGTACGGCCGACTTTCGCATTGCGCAGGTGGCCGAGGAGATTGTCCTTGAACAGGCGCAGCACACCGATCAGCACGGCTTGCACCTCGCCCTTTTCGTCCAGCACCGGCGCCACCATCTGCACGATGGGCTGGCCGCCCGCGCGGCCCAGCAGAGGCTCCGCGATGAGGGGGCGCTTGGTTTCCATCACCTTCTTGAAATAGGCGCGGTCGCTGGCGCTCACGCCAACGCGGCCCTTGATTTCCGGCGCATCCGCAATGACCTTGCCCTGCGCATCGAGCACCAGCACGTCGTCGAACAGGGCAAGAACAGCACGATCCTGATAATAAGCGCGTAAAGCGGTAGGATCATGAACGATGGACAGCGGCTGGCGGCGCGCCGACATCGCGATGATCTCCAGCAGCATGGTGAGCTTGTCGTCCAGCTCCTCGGCGGTGCGGTTGATCAGGGCAGTTTGCTGGTCGAACAGCACCTTGGTGAAGTCCTCGCGCATGCGCTGGGTCTGCAGCGCTGTCACCAGGGCGATCATCACGAGAGACGTGACGCTGGTGGCGAGAGCGACCTTCACTTTAATCCCGATAGGCTTCATGTTTTCCTTAGGGCTGGGGTGCTGGGAAATTGTCCTATCATTAACAGCCATTAGCAAGTAAATGCCGTGCGAAAAAAATTTCGAACCCCGCGAATCCTTTTGGCCAAAGCGCGCCTCTTAGTAGCTGAGGGACGTCCTCTACCAAGCAAAAGGATTGCAAAATGTTCTACGTTAAAAATGTACCAGGCTGGGAGCGCGTGTTGCGCGTGATCGTGGGCCTCGCCGTTGTGGCCTGGAGCCTGTTGGCGCTGGGCGGCACCTGGGGCGCGATCATCGCCTTGTCTGCGGCAGGCATCGTGGCCTCCGGCCTGTTCGGCTTCTGCCCGGCCTGCGCGCTGGTCGGACGCCGCCTCGACAAGGCAAGGAAGGCGAATGGCGCTCTCTGACCAGCATCAGCCCGTACTGCAAGCCGCACACGGCGGCGATCCGGCTGCCCTGGAACAGCTGATGGCCCTGTGCCAGCCGGATATCCGCCGCTATGCCCAGCGCTCCTGCCTGATCAGCGATGTGGACGACGCCGTGCAGGAGGTGCTGCTGGTACTGTCGCGCAGGCTGTCGTCGCTGCGCGTGCTGGCCGCCTTTTCGGGCTGGCTGTTCAAAGTGGTGCAGCGCGAATGCCATCGCCTGACGCGCGTCACCACCGGCTGGGACCCGTGGGACGATGAACGCGCCGAGCAGTGGCTGGCCGCGCACGACAACGCCGGACTGCGCGTTGAACTGATACGCGCACTGGAATCGCTGCCGCGCGATTACCTGCAGGTGGTTCTCTTGCGCGACTTCGAAGAGATGAGCATGGACGAAATCGCCCAGGAACTGGGAATCACGGTGGCCGCCGCGAAGAGCCGCCTGCATCGCGCACGCGCTATGGCGCGGGAGTATCTGGTCGGGTAACGATGCGCACTTCGCGCTCCGCCGGCCATTGCCACTCGCCTGCCATGCGCCAGTCGCGCCGTTCGCTCTCGATCAGCACCTGCCAGCGCGAGCGTTCCAGCATGGGTAGCGGGATACCAAAGCGGCCGTCCGTGTCCGGACGCACCAGCAGCTGCACATCGCGCTCCGGCTGCGTGGCATGCGCCAGGCGTACCGTGAGCACTTGCTGCGGCAGCAGTGAGGCCGAATTCACTTGCCCGCGCAGCAGGCCTTCCGCCGCGTCGTAACGCAGCGTGGCGCTCAGGCCCAGCGAGGCCGCGGCGCGGTCACGCCGCAAGTCCTGGTTGATGGCCTTGCCCTGCTTGTAGTAGTCGCCGACCACCAGCGCATCCTGATGCGCGAAGGCCAGATAGCTCATATAGCTGCACGCGCCAATTGCGACCGCGGGCCCGGCCATCAGGAACCACGGCCAGCGCTGTTGATACCAATGCATGATGTCCTCCTTAGCGCGGCACAATGAAGACCGCGTTTTCCTTGACCGAAAGCGCTGGATCGTCCGTTGCCGTCAGTTCGAAGCTGATCTTGTGCGATCCGTGATCCGCCGCGCCATGCTTCATGCGCAGGCGCACCGGGACCGCCAGCGTTTCGGTGGCCTTGACCTGCACCACATCTTCCGTCACCACGGCCAGCGAATCGATGCCGGTCGCCCGAATGCGGTAGTTGTGGGCCTGCTCGGAAGTATTCATCACTTGCAAGCGGTAGACGTTCTCGATCATCCCGTCTTCCACCTCGCGGCCCATGGAACCGCGGTCGCGGATCACGTCCACTTTCAACGGGGTGCGCAGCCACAGCGTGGTGAAGACGGCCGTCACGAACAAGGTCAGCGCCGTGGTGTAGATGATTACGCGAGGGCGCAGCAGGCGGGCATGGCCGCCGCCGTGCATGGCGCGGTCGGTGTCGTAGCGTATCAGGCCACGCGGCTGCTCGATCTTGTCCATCACGATGTCGCAGGCGTCGATGCAGGCAGCGCAGCCGATGCATTCGTACTGAAGGCCCTTGCGGATATCGATGCCGGTCGGGCATACCTGGACGCACAGCGAGCAATCGATGCAGCTGCCTGGGGTGTCGCGGCCACGCGGCTCGCCGCGCTTTTCGTCGTAGGTAATGATCAGCGTATCGCGGTCGAACATGGCGCTCTGGAAGCGGGCGTAGGGGCACATGTATTTGCACACCTGCTCGCGCAGCCAGCCGGCGTTGCCGTAGGTGGCCAGGCTGTAGAAGCCGACCCAGAACCATTCCCATGGACCAAAATTCAGCGTCAGCGCTTCATGCGCCAGCGAGCGGATGGGGGTGAAATAGCCGACGAAGGTGAAGCCGGTCCACAGCGCCAGGGCCAGCCAGGCGGCGTGTTTGCCGCCCTTGCGCCAGATCTTGTCAACGTTCCAGGGCGATTTCTTCAAGCGCATCTGCGCGCTGCGCTGGCCTTCGAATTTGCGCTCGATCCACAGGAACATCTCGGTGTACACCGTCTGCGGGCAGGAGTAGCCACACCAGACGCGTCCCGCCACTGCCGTAACGAGGAACAAACCCCAGGCGCAGGCGATCAGCAAGGCGGCCAGGTAGATGAAGTCCTGTGGCCACAGAACCAGGCCGAAGATATAGAACTTGCGCGTGGCCAGATCGAAGAGCAAGGCCTGCCGGCCGTTCCACGTCAACCACGCAAAGCCGTAGAACACCAGCTGCGTCAGCCACWGGCAGAGCCAGCGCAGCGAGGTATAGCGGCCCTTGATTTCGCGCGGGTAGATGTCCTCCCGCGCGGCGTACATCTTGATGACTTTTGGTTCGGGGGCATTCATTTCGCTGCGACTGCCGGGGGATTCGACAAGCTCCATACATAAGCGGCCAGCACATGCACCTTGCCTTCGCCGAGGAAGTCGCCGAAGGCGGGCATTGTGTTGTCACGGCCTTTGTTGATGGTTTCCATAATGGTTTCGACACTGCCTCCATACAGCCAGATCTTGTCGTTCAGCCGCGGTGCGCCGAGTGCCTGATTGCCGGCGCCACCGGCGCCGTGGCAAGCCATGCAGGCGCCGAACTTGTCTTTGCCGAAGGCGGTCTTGATCGGATCGGAAGTGCTGCCGGAAAGGCTCAGCACATAATGCGCGACGTTTTCCACATCCTTGTCCGATCCGACAGCAGCCGCCATCGATGGCATCACGCCGTGGCGGCCCTTCATGATGGTTTCCTTGATGGTTTCAGGTGCGCCGCCGTGCAGCCAGTCCTTGTCGGTCAGGTTGGGGAAACCCTTGCTGCCGCGCGCATCGGAGCCGTGGCACTGCGCGCAGTAAGTCAGGAACAAACGCTCGCCCATGGCGTGCGCTTGCGGATCGGCTGCGACAGCACGCAGGTCCTGCTTCTGGAAATTGGCGAACAGCGGGCCGTATTGCGCGTCGGCCTTTGCCAGTTCGTCCTTGTACTGCGCAGTGGATTTCCAGCCCAGCGTACCGGCGTAGCTGCCCAGGCCCGGATACAGCACCAGGTAGCCGATGGCGAACACGATGGTCAGACAGAACAGCCACATCCACCAGCGCGGCATCGGCGTATTCAGTTCGGTCAGGTCTTCGTCCCAGATATGGCCGGTGGTGCCGACATGGCCGTCCACCGATTTGAGCGCGCTGACCTTGTGCGTGGACTGGCTCCACAGCAGCACGGCGCAGCCCACGATGCCCAGGATAGTGAGCACGGCCACATAGATATTCCAGAAATCGCTGGTGAAATCAGCCATGGTCCTTCTCCTCGTCCGCGAAAGGCAGATTGGCGGCCTGGGCGAAGTCGGCCTGGTTGCGGCGCGCGCATGCCCACCACAAGATGCCAACGAAGGTCGCGAAGGATACGACCGTCATGACGCTGCTGGCGGTGCTGAAAATTGCTTCCATCTCAGTTCCTCGATTTGATCAGTGTGCCCAGGCCTTGCAGGTAGGCGATCAGGGCGTCTTCTTCTGTTTTGTTGGCCAGCTGCGCGGGAGCGGCGGCGATGTCCGCATCCGTGTAGGGATCGCCCAGGCGCTTCAGAGCCTTCATTTTCGGCACCACGTCTTCGGGAGCCAGCTTGGTCTGCGACAGCCACGGATAGGCCGGCATATTCGATTCCGGCACCACATCACGCGGATTGTTCAGGTGCGTCTTGTGCCATTCGTCGCTGTAGCGACCACCCACGCGCGCCAGGTCCGGGCCGGTGCGCTTGGAACCCCACTGGAACGGGCGGTCGTACACGAACTCGCCCGCTACCGAATAGTGGCCGTAACGTTCGGTCTCGGCGCGGAAGGGGCGGATCATCTGCGAGTGGCAGTTGTAGCAGCCTTCACGCACATAGATGTCGCGGCCCGTCAGGCGCAGCGCGGAGTAGGGCTTCAGGCCAGCCACCGGCTCGGTGGTCGATTTCTGGAAGAACAGCGGAATGATCTCCACCGCGCCGCCAACCGATACCACCAGCGTGACCAGCACGATCAGCAACCAGGGGTTCTTCTCAATCCATTCATGCGAAAACTTCATGCTCTTGCTCCTTTATGCCGCCAGGCTCATGTCAGGGATACGGGCCGTAGCGGTCTTGTTTCCGCGCAGGGTCATCCAGCTGTTGTAAGCCATGATGCACATGCCGGAGAGGTACAGCACGCCGCCCAGGAAACGCACCACGTAGTAGGGATAAGTGGCCTTCACGCCTTCCACGAAGGCATAGGTCAGGGTGCCGTCCGGATTCACTGCGCGCCACATCAGGCCTTGCATCACACCGGCAATCCACATTGCGGCGATGTACAGCACGATGCCGATGGTGGCGACCCAGAAGTGCACGTCGATCAGCTTCACGCTGTACATCCTGGTCTGTCCGGCAAGGCGCGGAATCAGGTAGTAGATCGAGCCCATGGTGATGAAGCCCACCCAGCCCAGCGCGCCGCCGTGCACGTGGGCGATGCCCCAGTCGGTGTAGTGCGACAGCGCGTTGATGGTTTTGATCGACATCATTGGCCCTTCGAAGGTGGCGATACCGTAGAAGGACAGCGAAACGATCATGAACTTCAGGATCGGGTCGGAGCGCAGCTTGTGCCATGCGCCGGACAGGGTCATGATGCCGTTGATCATGCCGCCCCAGCTCGGCGCCAGCAGGATCAGGGAGAACACCATGCCGAGCGACTGGGTCCAGTCAGGCAGCGCGGTGTAGTGCAGGTGGTGCGGGCCGGCCCACATGTAAGTGAAGATCAGCGCCCAGAAGTGCACGATCGACAGGCGGTACGAATACACAGGGCGTTCGGCCTGTTTCGGAATGAAGTAGTACACCATGCCCAGATAGCCTGCGGTCAGGATGAAGCCCACCGCATTGTGGCCATACCACCACTGGATCATCGCGTCCTGCACGCCGCTGTATATCGAGTAGGACTTGGTCAGCGTTGCCGGCATGCTCATGCCGTTCACCACGTGCAGGATGGTCACGGCGAGGATGTAGCCGCCGAAGAACCAGTTCGCAACGTAGATGTGCTTGACCTTGCGCTTGATGATGGTGCCGAAGAAGACCGTGGCGTAGGCCACCCACACCAGGGCGATCAGGATGGTGATCGGCCATTCCAGTTCAGCGTATTCCTTGCCGCGGGTGAGGCCCATCGGCAGCGTCACGACCGCGCTCAGGATCACCGCTTGCCAGCCCCAGAAGGTGAAGGCGGCCAGCTTGTCCGAGAACAGGCGCACCTGGCAGGTACGCTGCACGACGTAGTAGGACGTCGCAAACAGGCCGCTGATGCCGAAAGCGAAAATCACGGCATTGGTATGCAACGGACGCAGGCGGCCATAAGTCAGCCACGGTATGTCCAGATTGAGTTCGGGCCAGGCCAGCTGGGCGGCGATGATCACGCCAACCAGCATGCCGACGATGCCCCACACTACCGTTGCGATCGCGAACTGCTTCACGATCTTGTAGTTGTATTGATCCACTTTGAGGTTCCCCCGGAAGCACTTTGATGAGATATGTCAAAGGGTAGCGAGAGAGGCGGCCAATTTCCTTGACCTGGATCAAGATTGCCCAAGTGGGCTTGGATCAGGCATCGTCGTCTTGCAGAATGCGCAATGCAGGGCCGGACAGATCGTCGAACTGGCCGTCATCGGACGCGACGAAAAATAGCCACAGCGCGCCGAAGACCAGCAGCACGCTGAGGGGAATCAAAAGGTAGAGGGCTTCCATGATGTGCTCCTGCGCAGGCGTAGCGCATTGATGATGACGATGGCGGAGCTGACGGCCATGCCCACGCCGGATAGCCAGGGATTCAGCATTCCCAGGGCCGCTGCCGGGATTGCAATGATGTTGTAGAGCGTAGCCCAGGCGAGGTTTTGCCGGATCACGCGCATTGTCTTTGTTGCCATGTCCGCCGTTTGCGCGAGGAGGCCGATGTTCGAGTTAAGCAGCACGCAGTCGGCATGGGCTTGCGCCAGCGCGGCGCCGCTGCCCATGGCGAAGGAAACATCAGCCGCGCTCAACACTGCCGCGTCGTTGATGCCATCGCCGACCATGGCGACGACCGCACCTTTAGCTTGCAGCGCCTGCACAAATTCGAGCTTCTGCCCCGGCAGGTAGCCGCCGTGGCCTTGCAGCAGCCAAAGCTGCCGCGCGACCGCATCTGCCAGCGCGGGCTCGTCGCCACTTAGCAGAATGACCTTTTTGCCGCGCGCGCGGAAGGCATCGACCACGTCCTTCGCTTGCGGCCGCAGCGCATCAGCAATAATGAACCGCGCAAGCCAGCGCCCTTCAGCAGCCAGCCAGACGCTCGTGCCGCTCCCCGGTCCATCACCCGCCATGCTTGCCGCAACACTTGCGTCTTCGACGGACACGGCGCTGCCGCGCGCCGCCACGCTCCGCATCGCCGCGCCCGCGAGCCCGTCAGCGTCGGACAAGCCGGCAATAGCGGCTACGAAATTGCCGCTGCCGATGCGGTAGCGCCGTCCATCGACGATCGCCTCCAGCCCCTCGCCCGGCAGCTCGCGCAGCCCGCTGRCTATCATGGCCGTGGAAGCCGAAGCCGAAGCCGAAGCCGAAGCCGACGCCGACGCCGACACCGTACCCCGTGCAGCCTCCGGCGCGGCGCGATGCGCGGCACTTTGGCCGGTCGCCGCCCTATTTGCGGCTGGCTGTGTCGCTGGTGGCACGCCGTTGCGGCGTGCGTTGCCGGCAGCGAGGATCGCGCGGGCGATGGGAYGGGCGCTGCCGGATTCCAGCGCCATTGCGATGCGCAGGCAGTCGTCCACGCTGACGCCCGGCGCAGGCTCAATGCGTTGCACAGCTGGACGC
>NZ_JBFRDW010000122.1:0-11289 GCF_052113985.1 Pseudoduganella sp. RAF53_2
CTTCGATCATGCGGACATCTATGGCGGCTATGGCGTGGAAGGCCTGTTCGGCGAAGCGCTCTCGCTCAAGCCTTCGCTGCGCGACAAGATTCAGCTGGTGAGCAAGTGCGGGATCAAGCTGGTTTCYTCGCGCCGTCCGGCGCACACCATCCAGCATTACGACACGAGCGCGGCGCACATCCGCGCTTCGGTCGAAAACTCATTGAAGGAACTGCGCACGGACCATCTGGACCTGCTGCTGATTCATCGTCCCGATCCGCTAATGGATTTCGATGAGGTGGCGCATGTCTTCGAAACCCTGCGCAGCGAAGGCAAGGTGCGCGAGTTCGGCGTATCGAACTTCTCGCGCCACCAGTTCGATACGCTGCACAAGCGCATCGCGCTGGTGACCAATCAGGTGGAGTTCTCGCCGCTGCACCTGGCGCCAATGTGGGACGAAACTTTTGACGGCCTGCAGGACAAGGGCATCCGCCCGATGATCTGGTCGCCGCTGGCAGGCGGACGCCTGTTCAGCGAAGGCGATGCTTCCAGCGAGCGCCTGCGCCTGAAGATCAAGGAAATTGCGGACGAACTGGGCAAGCCGTTTGCCAGCGTGGTATTCGCGTGGATCATGCAGCTGCCGTCCAGGCCTGTGCCGCTGACCGGCACCGGACGCCTCGACGGCATCAAGGTCGCCGTCGAAGCGACCAAATTCAAGCTAAGCCGCGCGCAGTGGTTTGAGATCCTGCGCGCCGCCCGCGGCCACGAAGTCGCTTAATCTTTCGGTGGCGCGATGCCGCGCCAGCCGCTGCGCCAGCCGATGTTCAGCAGCAGCGTGCCGCAGATGTACAGCAGGAAGAACAGCACAAAGTAATTGGCCTTCAGCCAGATCAGCAATCCCACATTCACCGCCAGCACGATCAATGCGGCGGTGCTTTTCTTCTGCTTGGAGCTGGGGAAGCGGATGGTCGACACCATCAGGCTGCCCACGGCGAACAGCAGGCCCACCACCAGATAGGCATGCAGCCTGGTGTCCGGATAATCCGGCCATGCCACCACCACCGACRCCACACAGGCCGCGCCGGCGGTAATCGGCATGCCGACAAAGAATTTCGGATCGGTGTGTCCCACGTTCACATTGAAGCGCGCCAGGCGCAGCGCACCGCAAGCAACAAAGAAGAAGGCCGCGATGCCGCCTGCCCGCAGCAGGGTCGGATCGGACGGGCCGATTTGCACGAAGCCATAGCAGTACAGCAGCACGGCGGGCGCACAGCCGAAGTTCATCACGTCGGCGATGGAATCGAGCTGCACGCCGAATTCGGAACTGGTGCCGGTGGCGCGCGCGACGAAGCCGTCCAGCGCATCGAAGATGCCCGCCAGGACCAGCAGGAAGGCCGCCAGGCGATAGTCCTGCGCATAGCCGATATAGGCGTTGTCGACCGAGATCACGATGCTGGCGAAGCCACAGGCGATCGACAGCAAGGTGACCGAGCTGGGCAAGGCGAACTTCGCGCGCTGCAGGCGCTGTTGACGAAGGGAGTTCAAATTTGGCAATGATTATGAAAAAGAATGTGGCCTATTTTACCTCGTCGTAGCAAACGTAACTGAGAGTAACGGAACCGCGTCCGCCGGGAAAGTGGCATAGAATCAAAGCATGGCCGGGTCTGCCCGGCAGCTCTTTCGGAGTACCGTCATGCGTTCGAAACTCCTGCTTCCGGCCTGGCTTCTGGCCGCCTTGCTGACGGCCTGCGGTGGAGGCGGCGGGTCCACCAGCAGCGGCAGCGACATCGGCGTTGCGACGCCCACCACCCCCACCACGCCGACGCCGACCGACCAGCCCGGCGCGCCCGCCATGACGGGCGATACGGCAACGGACGGTTTCAATTGGTTCAACTATCGTCGCGCACAGATTGGCCTGTCCCAGCTCACGCGCAACAGCCGCATCGATGCGGCCGCGGTGGGCCACTCGAATTATTTGCGCCTGAATAACACGGTGGTGCACAACCAGACGGCGGGCAATCCCGGATTCACGGGCGCGGCCCTCAGCGACCGCTTTGCGGCCGCCGGCTATACGCTGACACTGCCGTATGCCTACGGCGAGGTGATCTCCGCGGCATCGGACCGCAGCGGGGTCTATCACGCGGAGGAACTGATCGCCGCCATCTACCACCGCTTCGTGGTGTTCGAGCCGGTGTTCCGCGAGATGGGGGCAGGCGCCGCGACCGGCAACAATAACTACACCTACTTCACCGCCGACCTTGCAACCAGCAATGGCTACGGCGCGGGCGTGGGGCATGGCAAGGTCGTCAACTACCCGGCCGATGGCCAGACGGCCGTGCCCACTACCTTCAACAGCGATAACGAGTCGCCGGACCCGGTGCCGAACCAGAACCAGGTCGGCTATCCAATCAGTGTGCATGCCGATATCTCGGCGCAGATCTCGGTGACCACGTTCACCGTGCATCCGCGCGGTGGAAGCAATATGACAACGCGCCTGCTGTCGCGTGCCACCGATGCGGAAACGCCCACCTCGGCGGCGGCCATTATTCCCTTGTCAACGCTGCAGTCGGGGACCACCTACGATGTGAGCTTTAGCGGCACGGTGGATTCGGTTCCAGTGTCGCGTAACTGGTCGTTTACGACGAAATAGGCCAGCAAACTCTGGACCCGTTTCAGGGCGCTCTGCTATCGTGTTCCTCATGAGCAAAGTTCCAGACGCCCCCATTCGCCGCTGCCTTGATACCGAAGACGGCCTGGGCCGCCTGATGGGCAAACGCGCGCTGTACCGCGAGATCCTGCAGCGTTTTCAGCGCGATCATCTGGACGTGGTGCAGCGCATGACGCAGATGCTGCACGCTGGCGAACGGCTGCAGGCACAACGCGAGGCCCACCTGCTCAAAGGATCGGCCGGCCTGATTGGCGCGCAACAGGTGCACGACCTGACGGTGCTGCTGGAGAACGCCATCGCTGCCGGCACCGAAACCCATTCCCTGCTGCCCTTCCTCGGCGATGCACTCAAGCGCCTGGGCGTCGCCATCGAACGCGTACTGCCCGACCTGCCGGAACAGGAAGAATCCGCCGATGCAGAAGACACAACGGAAAATCTGCACGAACTGCTGCACAAGCTGGCTTTCCTGCTGAATGAAGGAGATGGCGCGGCAATCGATCTGGTGGAGCAGCGGGCCGGCGTATTGGCCGCTGCGCTGGGAGTGAAGGCCTACGAGGCGGTGGCAGCCGCCGCACACGCATTCGATTTCGAGACGGCGCTGGACGCGCTGTACTCGGCGCGCTGACGCCTCAGCGCGTATATTCGGCTTCTTCGTCGAAGGAGTCGGCGCATTCCTTGCCGCAGAAGCGCCGCACGCTATCGAGCGGTTTCTCGCAATACCAGCACGAGCCTTTCGGCGGCAGCGACTGGCGTTTGCTTGCCGGCGTTGATGACGCGGGCAAGGCGCTCTGGCTTGGCGGTTCGTCTTGTCTCGGTTCCACGGTGTTCCCCCTTACAGACACTGACTCAGCTTASTGCACCTTACCGCAGCGGCCATGAGCGACATCAACGTCGCCGGTATTCCGCGGGCAAAGTTTCGTTTTGCCTGAACAAATAATAGCAGGATTAAATCAGCATGATGGCGAGCCCATCGTGCGCCAACGCACACAAAACCAACACTAGCGTTTGGCAGAGAGGGAGAGAATTTTTTTAAATGACAAACCGCCGCCTGATAGCGGCTTTGGGGTCAGGCACTAAATGCGACATCAGTTCGCTTGCAAGGCGAGCTCATGTCGCATTTAGTGCCTGACCCCAGATCTATTTGCCGATGCAGAAACGGGAGAAGATGACGCCGAGCAGGTCGTCCGAGCTGAAGGCGCCGGTGATGGTGGAAAGCTGTGTCTGCGCCAGCCGAAGTTCTTCGGCGAAGAGATCGAGCGATTGATCGGTCTGCGCCGCATGCTGGCCCGCCAGGTCCAGATGGCGCGCGGCGTTCTTCAGCGCGATCAGGTGGCGCTCGCGTGCGAGATACAGCGATTCACCCGTCTGCTGCCAGCCCGCGATGTGCAGCAGTTCGGCGCGCAGCAGGTCCATGCCGATGTTCTCGTGCGCCGACAGATAGATGTGCGTCGCATCTTCCATGCGGTCCACCGATGGCTTGTGGCCGGACAGGTCAATCTTGTTCCAGATACGCAGCACCGGCACGCCTTCCGGGAAACCGGCCACGATGGTTTCGTCGGCGCGCGTCGGCCCCAGGTCGGCGTCCAGCATATGCAGGATCACATCCGCCTTGCCCACTTCGCCCCAGGTGCGCTCAATGCCGATGCGCTCCACCACGTCCACCGCTTCATCGTGCGAGCGGATGCCGGCGGTGTCGATAATGTTCAGCGGGATGCCTTCGATCTGGATCGTCTCGCTCACCYTGTCGCGCGTGGTRCCSGCRATCGGCGTGACGATGGCCACGTCKGCGCCSGCCAGKGCGTTMAGCAGYGASGACTTGCCMACRTTCGGCTGCCCCACCAGCACCACGTTCAAGCCTTCGCGCAGCAGCGCGCCTTGCGAAGCCTGGCGGAACACGTGGTCCAGTGCTTCGACGATGCCTTTCAACTGGCCGCGCGCATCGGATTTTTCGAGGAAGTCGATTTCCTCTTCCGGGAAGTCCAGCGTCGCTTCCACCAGCATGCGCAGATGGGTCACGCGTTCCACCAGTTCGTGAATCGTTTTCGAGAAGGCGCCGGACAGCGAAGCCGACGCCGATTTGGCCGCCGCTTCGGTCGATGCGTCGATCAGGTCGGCCACCGCTTCGGCCTGCGCCAGATCGAGCTTGTCGTTCATATAAGCCCGGCGCGTGAATTCGCCCGGTTCCGCCAGACGCAGGCCGGAGTCATGGCCTGCTTCCAGCACGCGCTGCAGCAGCATCTGCAGCACGATCGGACCGCCGTGGCCCTGCAGCTCCAGCACGTCTTCGCCGGTGTAGGAATGCGGGCCTTTGAAGTAGACCGCGATGCCCTGGTCGATGATGCTGCCGTCCGCATTGGTGAACGGGATATAGGTCGCGTGGCGCGGCTTCAGCGCGGCCTCGCCGAACAGCGCGGCGGCCAGGCCCTTCAGGTTTTTGCCGGAGGCACGCACGACGCCGATGCCGCCGCGTCCCGGTGCGGTAGCGATGGCGGCGATGGGGGAGGAGTCCAGATTCATGGCTCAGATTCTAAAGTATTAAAACCACAGGCGTAACCCTGGTGCCTGCCACGATGTGGCAGGCACCTGCTCTTCTGCTGTGGGTTTTCAAAAAAAAACCCGTGCGACGAGGCACGGGTTTTTCTGCAACAGCCCAGCGAGCCTTAATTGGCAGGCGCCGGGTTGAGTTTCTTGGTGATGACCCACTGTTGCGTAATCGACAGCACGTTGTTCACCACCCAGTACAGCACCAGGCCGGACGGGAAGAAGAAGAACATCACCGAGAACGCCAGCGGCATGAACAGCATCATCTTCGCCTGTGCCGGATCGGCCGGCTGCGGGTTCAGCTTGGTGGTGATGAACATCGAAATCGCGTACAGCACCGGCAGCACGAAGTACGGGTCGGGCTTGGTCAGGTCGTGAATCCACAAGGCCCACGGCGCACCGCGCATTTCGACCGACGCATTCAGCACCCAGTACAGGGCGATAAACACCGGCATCTGCACCAGGATCGGCAGGCAGCCGCCCAGCGGGTTGATCTTCTCGGTCTTGTACAGCTCCATCATGGCCTGGTTCATCTTCTGCGGGTCGCCTTTGTGGCGCTCGCGGATGGCGTTCATCTTCGGCGTCACGACCTTCATGCGGGCCATGCTGCGGAAGCTCGCTGCGGACAGCGGGAAGAACAGCAGCTTGATCAGCACGGTGAAGGCGATGATGGTCCAGCCCCAGTTGCCAATCATGCCGTGCAGCTTCTCGATCACCCACCAGATCGGGTTGGCGACGATGGCCAGCTTGCCGTAGTCCTTCACCAGTTCCAGACCAGGGCTCACTGCGGCCATCGCCTTTTCATCCTGCGGACCGGAGTACAGCTTGGCGTCGTTCGAAATCGTGGCGCCAGGCGCCAGGGTGCCCAGCGGCTGCAGAACGCCGATGGAGTACAGGTTGTCGCCTTCCTTCTTGGTCAGGATTTCGCGCGCCAGCTTGTCCTGCGGGACGAAGGCGGACACGAAGAAGTGCTGCGAGATGGCGATCCAGCCGCCATCGGCCTTGGTCGCGTGGTCAGGCTGGAACGGCTTGCCTGGGTTTTCCTTCTGGTGCTTGTCTTCCTTCTCGATCTTGTCGAAGGTCAGCTTCTCGTACTTGGCTTCCGGCGTGTACATGGTCGGGCCGGTGAAGCTGGAGTTGAACCAGGATGAGCCCTCCGGCTTGTTGCCGTCGTGGACCAGCTGCAGGTACAGCTCCGGCGTGATCGGCGCGCTGCCGGTGTTGGTCACGTCGTGACGCACGTCGACCACGTAGTCGCCGCGCTTGAAGGTGAAGGTCTTGGTCAGCTTTACGCCACCCTGATCGGCTTCCAGAATCAGCTGCACCTGGTTGGCGTCGTTCAGCATGCGTGGACCAGCTTTGGCCACGAACGGCGTGGTGTGGTTCGGCAGGCCAGGCGCGCCCACCAGACCGGACTGGCCCAGGTAGGTGTTCTTGCCGTCCTGCTTGAACAGGACCTGGTTCTTGCCTTCGTCGAAGGCGTCCTTGTACTTCAGCAGTTCCAGGCGCTTGATCTGGCCGCCCAGTGTGTCGATGTCGACACGCAGCACGTCCGTGGTAATGGTGACAACTTCCGTCTTGATCGGTGCCGGGACGGCAGCGCTGGCGTCAGCGCCCGGTGCCGCAGCGGCCGGGGCGGCAGCCGTGGCCGATGCCGTCGGCACGCCGGCGGTAGCAGGTTTGGCCGGAGCAGCGACCGTCTTGGCCGGGGCCGGACCAAACATGGATGGACGGCCAGTCGATACCATCCAGTCGTTCCAAAGCATGACCAGCGATACGGCGAAGACGATCCACAGGATGGTGCGTTTATTGATATCCATTGGGTACAGTCAGGAGTGGTTGCAACCGCAAGCGGTTGTAGGAGAAGTGTTCTTGGGGGGCACCGGATCGACGCCGCCTGCGTTCCAGGGATGGCAGCGGCACACTCGGCGCGCGGTCAGCCAGCTGCCTTTCGCGGCGCCATGCAATTGCAGGGCCTCGATGGCGTAATTGGAGCAGGAGGGATAAAAACGGCAGCGCGGCCCCATCATCGGGCTGATGGCGATCTGGTAGAAGCGCAGCAGCGCGGTCAGCAGGGCTTTCATCGCGCGGGACGATTCTGCGAAGCGAACAGGCGCGTGATTTCCACCCGCAGCGCTGCTTTCAGGCTGGTGGTGGTGGCCGGACCGTCCTTTTTATTGACGGGGCGCGCCAGGCGCACCACGCAGTCAATGGCAGGCAGCCCGGCGACGCGGAAGGCTTCGCGGGTGACGCGCTTGATCGTGTTGCGGGTGACCGCGCGGGGTGCAAACTTTTTGGCAACGACAACGCCCAGCCGCGCATGGGGCAGCTGATTCTGGCGGGTATAAAGCACGAAGTGCGCACTTTTTTGAGCGGGGCGCAAACGAAAAACGGATGAAAATTCATCCGTTTTTACGATGCGCCGAGCGCGTGCGAAGTCGTGTTGTCCCTCGCCTGTCGAGCTGTTGTTGCAGCTTTCCACGCGATCAGCAACAAGCAGATGACTTATACAACAGCCAGACGCTTGCGGCCCTTTGCACGGCGTGCGTTCAGGACTTGACGGCCGCCACGGGTAGCCATACGTGCGCGGAAACCGTGGGTGCGCTTGCGACGCACAACGGAAGGTTGGTAAGTACGTTTCATGTTGGTCTCGCTTAAAAATACAGAATCGGGACAGGCGTGTCCCGGTAAATATTGGTGCCAATGACATTTCGCGCACTTATGCCAACACCTCGGCACAAGCTGGCCAATCTCATCGCCCGCTTCATCCGCGCATCGTAAACTGAAAAATCACGGAGTACGGGCGGGGAACCCTGAATTATCAGCATTTTGGTGTACCTTGTCAACCAACGGCCGAAAAGCCGGTGGCAGGCACGCCGTGCCTGCCACCAGAATCTGCATCGGGTTTTCAATTGCACAACCGTGCAAAATTTCGTGGTTAACCTGTGGATAACTTGCCCGGTCGAGGTTAGAATAGCGCGTTACGTGTGGCGATTAGAACGCCCTCCCACACCTTTTGCAGATAGAAGATTCATGGAAAATTTCTGGCAGACCTGCTCCGCCCAGTTGGAGCTTGAGCTGACGCCGCAACAATTCATGGCCTGGATTAAGCCGCTTGTGCCTCTCGATTTCGAGAACAACAAGCTGCGTGTTGCCGCGCCCAACCGTTTCAAGCTGGACTGGGTGAAGACCCAGTTTGCCAGCCGTATTACGGCCCTGGCCTGCCAGTATTGGGAAACGCCGATCGAGGTGCAGTTCGTGCTCGACCCGCGCCTGAACGCGGTCAAGAAGCCGGCCGCGCCGGCTGTGGTGGCCGGTCCGCTGGGCGATTCGCGTCCGGAAGCGCCTGCCCAGGCCGCTGCGCCGACCGCCGCTGCCGAGTACGCCAACCCGAAAGGCCGCGAACAGAGCCGCATCAACCCCGACCTGACCTTCGAMARCTTCGTSACCGGTAAGGCCAACCAGCTGGCGCGCGCTGCAGCGATCCAGGTGGCCAACAACCCTGGCGTGTCCTACAACCCGCTGTTCTTCTATGGCGGCGTGGGCCTGGGTAAGACCCACTTGATCCATGCCATCGGCAACCAGGTGATGGCCGACCAGCCGGGCGCCCGCATCCGCTACATCCACGCCGAGCAGTATGTGCGCGACGTGGTGACCGCTTACCAGCGCAAGGGTTTCGACGACTTCAAGCATTACTATCACTCGCTGGACATGCTGCTGATCGACGATATTCAATTCTTCGGTGGCAAATCGCGTACCCAGGAAGAGTTCTTCTATGCGTTCGAAGCCCTGATCGCGGCCAAGAAGCAGATCATCATCACCTCGGATACCTATCCGAAAGAGATCACCGGCATGGATGACCGCCTGATCTCCCGCTTCGACTCCGGCCTGACCGTGGCGATCGAACCGCCCGAGCTGGAAATGCGCGTGGCGATTCTGCTGAAGAAAGCCAAGTCGGAAGGCGTGACCCTGAACGACGACGTGGCCTTCTTCGTCGCCAAGCACCTGCGCTCCAACGTGCGCGAGCTGGAAGGCGCGCTGCGCAAGATCCTGGCCTACTCGCGTTTCCACGGCAAGGACATCACCATCGATATCGTGAAGGAAGCGCTGAAGGATCTGCTGTCCGTTCAGAACCGCCAGATTTCTGTGGAAAACATCCAGAAGACCGTGGCCGACTTCTTCAACATCAAGGTGGCCGATATGTATTCCAAGCGCCGTCCGGCCAACATCGCCCGTCCGCGCCAGATCGCCATGTATCTCGCGAAAGAGCTGACCCAGAAATCGCTGCCGGAGATCGGCGAACTGTTCGGTGGCCGCGACCACACGACCGTGCTGCACGCCGTGCGCAAGATCGCCATGGACCGCACCAAAAACCCGGAGTGCAATCACGAGTTGCACGTTCTGGAACAAACCTTGAAAGGCTAGTGTCAGCCACATCGTGGCTGACACCTGGTTTTAGCCTTGGGTTGTAAGCAAATTGCTATACTGCTGGGCTAGCAAGATTTAAATCGTACTAACTTTTTTGAGGACATTTATGCAACTGGTCAAAACCACCCGAGATACCCTTCTCCGGCCACTGCAGATCGTGAGCGGTATTGTCGAGCGTCGGCACACTATGCCGATTCTGGCCAATATCCTCATCCGCAAGGAAGGCGAAAGCGTCTCGTTCCTGTCCACCGACACGGAAGTGCAGATYACCACGCACGCTGACATCGGCTCGGGTGCCGACGTCACCGGCACCACCGTGGCCGCGCGCAAGCTGCTGGACATCCTGCGCGCCCTGCCGGAAGCGGGCGACGTATCCATCACCCTGGCCAACAAGCGCCTGACCGTCCAGAGCGGCAAGTCGCGCTTCGCCCTGCAAACCCTGGCCGCGGAAGAGTTCCCGACCGTGCAGCAGGCCGACAGCTTCAACGCCTCGTTCGAACTGCCGCAAAAGACCCTGAAGCACCTGTTCAACATGGTGCACTTCTCGATGGCCCAGCAGGACATCCGCTACTACCTGAACGGCCTGCTGCTTGTCCTGGACGGCAAAAACGTCATCGCCGTGGCGACCGACGGCCACCGTCTGGCCTTCTGCCAGGTGGAAACCGAACAGGCTTTCGAGCGCCAGGAAGTGATCATCCCGCGCAAGACCATCATCGAACTGCAGCGCCTGTTGGAAGAATCCGACGACGCCGTGAAACTGGACATCGCCGCCAGCCAGGTCAAGCTGCAATTCGCCGACATCGAACTGATCTCCAAGCTGGTCGAAGGCAAGTTCCCCGACTACACCCGCGTGATCCCGAAGGGCTACACCAATAACTTCACGATCAGCCGCGACGAACTGCTGCGCTCCCTGCAGCGCGCCGCGATCATGACCAGCGATAAATTCAAAGGCGTGCGCTGCATCATCAGCCCCGGCTCGCTGAAGATTTCCTCCACCAACGCCGACCAGGAAGAAGCGGTGGAAGAACTGGAAATCGACTATGGTGGCGACAACATCGACATCGGCTTCAACGTCACCTACCTGCTGGACGTGCTGAACAACCTCAAGTGCGACCAGGTCAACGTAGCCCTCGGCGACAGCAACAGCTCCGCCCTGATCTCGATCCCGGAAAACCAGGACTTCAAATACGTCGTCATGCCAATGCGGATCTAACAAAGATCCGTAGTGCAGCGTAGGGCGGATCATCCGATCCGCCGCAGCAGACCAGTAACATCGTTAATTGAGAAAGCAGTGTCAATGTCCGAAAGCCATAACGAACAACCGAACAAGTCTGAAGAATACGGCGCCTCCTCGATCCAGATCCTGGAAGGTCTGGAAGCGGTGCGCAAGCGCCCCGGCATGTACATCGGTGACACCTCGGACGGCACCGGCCTGCACCACCTGGTGTTTGAAGTGCTGGACAACTCGATCGACGAAGCGCTGGCGGGCTACTGCTCGGAAATCCACGTCACCATCCACAGCGACAACTCCATCTCCATCACCGACAACGGCCGCGGCATTCCGGTCGGCCTGAAGATGGACGACAAGCACGAACCGAAGCGCTCCGCCGCTGAAATCGTGCTGACCGAGCTGCACGCCGGCGGCAAGTTCGACCAGAACGCCTACAAGGTGT
>NZ_JBFRDW010000123.1:0-11221 GCF_052113985.1 Pseudoduganella sp. RAF53_2
TCGTAGGGCTTGGCGTAGAAGCCTTCGATGCGTTTTACGACCGCCGTTGCGGACAGCGGTACGTCACCTTCCCATTGAGACTGTTCGATAGTAGCCATCGCATCCTCCATGTGTGGTTGGAAAGACTTCTACCACCATGGATCAGCCAACGCAACAATAGTTCAGCCGATCAGCGCCGTAACGCGGCGATTGCAAAATTGGCGATGGCGTGCAGGGTATCCTGGCCGGCGCCCGCCTTGGCGCTAATCTTCATACCTGCCAGCGTTGATGCGATGAAGGCCACCGCATGGGGAATATTCGTTTTTGCCGGCATCTCGCCTGAAGCAACCGCATCGCGCAAAACCCGCTCAACTGCGCTGTTCAGGACCGCACTGCTGGCATCGCGCAGCGCAGTGACTTGCAAATCAGTGTCACCGAATTCGCACACGGCATTCACGCCCATGCAGCCTTTGGCGTTGTCCTTTTCCGGACGCGCGGCGAAGGTGTAGAGCATCTTCGCGATGCCATCGATCGCCGTGCCGGATTGAAGACTGCGCAGCAGTTCCGCGATGCTGCTTTCGTTGTGATGCTGGAGCGCTTCGAGATAGAGAGCATGCTTGTCGCCGAAGGTGTCGTACATGCTCTGGCGGCCGATCTGCATGGCTTCCAGGAGGTCGGCCGTGGACGTGGCGGCATAGCCCTTCAGCCAGAAGACGGCCATGGCCTTGCTTAGCGCGTCTGCGCGGTCGAACTCTCTGGGTCTTGCCATGATGCTCCTCGTTTATGCAGTGTAGCCGCCGTCGATGGTCAGGCTGGCGCCCGTGACATAGCCTGCTTCCGGTCCCGCCAGATAGGCGACCATGGCGGCGATTTCTTCGGGCTGCCCGACGCGGCGAACCGGAATCATACTCTGAAGCGCTGCCGCATGCGGACCGTCGGATGGATTCATATCCGTTTCGGTCGGGCCGGGCTGCACATTATTGACCGTGATGCCGCGCGGCGCCAGATCGATTGCCATGCCGCGCACCATGGCCGCCACTGCGCCCTTAGTCATCGAATACACACTGGACGTCGGGAAGCCCACGCGCACCGAAGCGATACTGCCGATCGAGATAATGCGACCGCCATCTTTCATATGGGACACGGCGGCTTGCCCCGCCACGAACAGGCCGCGCACGTTGACGTCCACCATACGGTTGAAGTCTTCCAGCGGATAGTCTTCGAACTGCGCCAGACGCAAAATGCCGGCGTTATTGACGAGGATATCCAGCCGGCCAAAGTGTTCGCCTGCGCGATTCACGGCGCTACGCACAGCGGCAGGATCGCCGCTGTCGGCCTGTATGGGCAGGGCCTGGCCGCCATCCCGCTCGATTTCGGCGGCAAGCGCGTTCGCGGACTCCGCCGACGCGGCATAAGTAAAGGCCACCGCCGCGCCTTCGCGCGCCAGGCGCCGTACGATGGCCGCGCCGATGCCGCGGGTGCCGCCCATCACCAGAGCGACCTTGCTATTGAGGGTCATGTTCATTTTCATCCTTAATTGACTGATTGATCCAGAACAATATACGCATTCTGGATCAATCAGTCAAGTTAACAATGAGATGACTATGGACGCCACTTCCGAAGCAAATAGTAAGCAGCGGGAACGACCAGCATCGACAGCAGCGGTGCGGTCACCATGCCCCCTACCATGGGCGCGGCGATACGTTGCATCACTTCGGAGCCGCTGCCATGGCCGAACATGATCGGCAGCAGGCCGGCCACAATCACGGCGACTGTCATGGCTTTCGGCCGCACACGCTGAAGTGCGCCCTCTTCGATCGCCGCGCGCAACTCACTGTCCGCAGTCTGTCCGGCCTGCGCCCGTCCGTGCCAGGCCTGCTTCAGATAAAGCAGCATGATCACGCCGAATTCTGCCGCAACACCCGCCAGCGCAATCATGCCCACGCCACTGGCAACGGAGAGATGATGACCCAGCATCCAAAGCAGCCATACCGCCCCTGCCAGCGAGAACGGCAGTGTTCCCATGATCAGCAAGGCTTCATCGAAACGGCCAAAAGTCGCGTACAGCAGCAGGAAGATAATGAGCAAGGTCGCGGGGACCACTACCTTAAGCCTCGCCGTTGCGCGTTCAAGATATTCAAATTGCCCCGACCATGCGATCGAGTAGCCCGCCGGCAGCCGTACTTGCCCGGCGACGATGCGCTGCATGTCGTTCACGACGCTGCCCAAGTCACGATCGTGAATGTCAACGTACACCCAGCCGGACAAGCGGGAGTTTTCACTCTTTAGCATTGGCGGCCCATCGTCAACGCGAATGGCCGCCACATCGCCAAGACGAATCTGAGCCCCGCGCGGTGTAACCACCGGCAGATCGCGCAATGACTGAAGCGAATCGCGCCACTCGCGAGGGTAGCGCAGGTTGATCGGAAAGCGCTGCAAGCCCTCGACGGTTTCACCAATGTTCTCTCCGCCGATGGCTCCAGCGACAACGCTCTGGACGTCAGCGACATTCAGACCGTAACGGCCTGCCGCGTGGCGGTCGATATCGATGTTCACGTATCGCCCGCCGGTCAGCCTTTCAGCCAATGCCGAACGCACACCCGGCACACCTTTCACTGCCTGTTCAATTTGTGCGGAAATACGGTCGATTTCCGTCAGGCTTGCGCCGGACACCTTGACGCCGACCGGGCTCTTGATCCCCGTGGCCAGCATATCGATGCGGTTGCGCACTGGAGGCACCCAGATATTTGATAGCCCAGGTACKTTGACGACACGGTCAAGTTCCTCGACGAGCTTTTCCGGTGTCATACCGACACGCCACTGTTCGCGTGGTTTGAAGCGGATAGTGGTTTCGAACATCTCAAGCGGCGCTGGATCGGTCGCCGTCTCTGCCCGCCCTGCCTTACCGAAAACGCTGTCCACTTCGGGAACCGTTTTGATCAGCCGGTCCGTCTGCTGCAGCAATTCAGCAACCTTGGCAATGCTGATGCCCGGCAGTGCGCTCGGCATATACAGCAGATCCCCCTCATCCAGCGGCGGAATGAATTCGCCGCCCAGCCGGGACAGGGGCCAGGCCGATACAAGAGCAAACAATGCGGCCGCAACCAGCGTCACACGGGGAGCGCGCAAGACCGCATTCAGCACGGGAGCGTACGCCGCGGCCAGCCAGCGGTTCAGGGGATTGCTGGTTTCTTCAGGTACTCGTCCACGTATCAGAAGCCCCATCAGCACGGGTACCAGCGTCACCGACAGTGCTGCACCGGCGGCCATCGCGTACGTTTTCGTGAACGCGAGCGGCGCGAACAGTCGTCCCTCCTGCGCCTCCAATGTGAACACTGGGGTAAATGACAGCACAATGATCAGCATCGACAGGAACAGTGCCGGCCCCACTTCCACTGCAGCGTCGCCAATCACACGCCAGTGTTCCGTACCTTGCAACGGCATCTCTGGATGGATGTCATGCCAGGCCTCGATGTGTTTGTGCGCATTCTCGATCATCACCACTGCCGCGTCGACCATGGCGCCAATGGCGATGGCAATGCCGCCGAGCGACATGATGTTGGCGTTCACGCCCTGGTAATGCATGACCAGATAGGCCGCCAGCACGCCAAGCGGCAATGTGACAATCGCCACGAGCGCCGAGCGCGCATGGAACAGGAAAAGTCCACACACGACGGCGACCAACACGAATTCCTCGATCAGTTTATGCCGCAGATTCGACACGGCATTGCGGATCAGATGGGAGCGGTCATAGGTCGTAACGATTTCCACGCCGGGAGGCAAGCTGGCCCGCAGCTGCGCCAGTTTGGCTTTCACCGCGTCGATGGTTTCCAGTGCATTCTTCCCGGACCGCATGACAATCACACCGCCCGCCACTTCACCCTCGCCGTTCAGCTCCGCCACGCCACGTCTCGCCTCAGGACCGACATGAACGGTCGCCACATCGCCCAGCGTCACAGGAACGCCCGCGCCGGTTGCGTTCAGTGGAATCCCGCGGAATTCCTCCAGCGATTTCAGATAACCTCCGGCCCGCACCGCGTATTCCGCTTCCCCCATTTCCAGTACAGAGCCGCCGCTTTCCTGATTGGCACGCTGCACTGCCTCGACCACCTGGCCGTGCGTGATGTTCAGAGAACGCATACGCTGTGGGTCAAGCTCGATCTGATATTGGCGCACCATGCCGCCAATACTCGCAACCTCGGCGACATTGGCAACGGTCTTCAGCTCGTACTTCAGGAACCAGTCCTGCAAAGCGCGCAGCTGGCCCAGATCCATTCTGCCGCTGCGGTCAACCAGGGCGTATTCGTAGATCCAGCCAACACCCGTGGCATCCGGACCAAGCGCCGGACGTGCTTGCGCTGGAAGACGCGATTGCACCTGATTGAGATACTCCAGTACACGCGAGCGTGCCCAATAAGGATCGGTATGATCGTCGAACAGCACATACACGAAGGAATCGCCGAAGAACGAATAGCCGCGCACAGCTTTCGCTCCGGGCACCGACAGCATGGTGGTCGTCAGCGGATACGTCACCTGATTTTCAACTATCTGCGGCGCCTGGCCCGGATAGGTTGTGCGAATGATTACCTGCGTATCGGAGAGATCGGGAATGGCGTCCAGGGGCGTACGCAGCAATGCCCATATCCCCCATGCCGCCAAAGCGATGCAGGCCACCACCACCCACCAGCGGCAGGCAATGGACCAGCGGATGATGCGTGCGATCATTTATCCGCCTCCCTGCCTGCTCCCAGTCGCGATTCCGCGCCGCGCAAGCTGGCCTCCGAATCGACCAGGAATTGCCCCGACACGACCACGCGCTGCCCGGCACGTAATCCCTTGCGTACTTCGGTTTCTCCTCCGGTTTCCGAGCCAAGATCGACTTCCACCGCTTCGAAGCGGCCCTCGCCGGAAACAACGAAGACGACATTACGTTTGCCGGTCCGGATAACCGCTTCGGACGGAATCAACAGCACTTCAGCTGCGGTCGGGGACGCAAAGCGCACGCTGGCGAACGTGCCCGGCGCCAGTCGTCCACCGGGATTGATGACATCGACGCGCACTTTTCGCGTACGCGTCGCGGCATCAATATCGGGCAACACTGCGTTTACCTTGCCCGTCAGGGTCTCTCCGGGCAGTGCATTCGAATAGACAGTTGCAGCCGATCCCGGCGCAATTTGCCCGCCGGCGCTTTGCGGAACATCCGCCACAACCCAGACCGACGCCGTGCCGTTCAGACGGAACAGCGTGGCGCCTGGTCCAACGCTTGCCCCTTCGCGCACGCCAAGCTCCGCGACCACGCCGGACGCGGGGGCAATGACCGCCACGCGCGGCTGAACCGTGCCGCTTCGTACAACCGACTGAATCTGTCCTTCGCTCATTCCGGCCAGCCGCATGCGCTGAAGCGCCGCTTCGGCCACGCCCTGCATGCCTTCCGCCTGGAGTTTTCGCGCCGCCAGGTATTCCTCCTGCGCGGCGACAAATTCAGGCACATAGAGCTCGGCCAGGACCTGTCCTTTGCGCACTTGGGCCAATGGCGTTCGCACCTTGAGTCGTTCGACAATGCCGGCACTGCGCGCCTGAACGACAACGGCCTGGCTCTCATCCCATGCCACCGCACCCGGCGCCTCCAGCATGCCAGCCAGTTGGCCTTTCTTCACCTCGGAAGTGCGCAGGCCCAGGTTCTGGCGTGTACGGGAATCGATCGCTACACCGCTGGCCGCGCTGTCTTCGGCATAGACAGGCACCAGCTGCATTTCCATGAAGGGTGACTTGCCGGGTTTGTCGAAATGCTGGCCCGGCACCATCGGATCGTGCCAGTACAGCACCTTCTTGTCAGCCGGGGCGGCCGGGGCAGGCTCCCTGCCGCTATCATGGCGGGAACCAGCCCAGTAACCGGCGCCGACAGCAGCTGCTAAAGCCAAAGCGCCACCGATAAGAGAAACGCGTTTCATGGCTGCTCTCCTGCACTGTAATAACTCAGACTGACCCAAGCTTTCGCGACAGCCGCATCTGCGTCCAACGCTTGCAGGCGAACATCCAGCTCCGCCCGGCGCGCTGCCAGCAGATCAGCCAAAGCGGCTTTGCCGCCGCGGTATTCAGCCAGTACCGCTTCCTGCCGCAGTTTCGCCAGCGGCAGGATGGCCTCCCGAAATTGTTTTGCACTGGCCAGATTCGCTAACCATTCTTCGCGCTGGATTAGCGCTGCCGCACGCCATTCCCGCTCGGCTTCCTCATGCGCCGCGGCAGCCTGCTCCTGTAATGCCTGGCGCGCAGCAATCTCGCGGTGCTGGCGATGGGACCGGTCCCACTGCAAGGGCACGGAAATGCCGAATGAGATCATGTTTGGATAGCTGGGACCACGCTGTTGAAAGGACACGTCCACCGTCCAATCAGGCTTCTCTTCAGCGCGTGCAATGGCCGTGTCGGCGCGTGCGACATCCTCTTCGCGCTTCAGAGCCTCCAGATGCGGGTGATGTCCCACCGTTGCCGCTTCGGCGTTCTCGATGGGCGGCATCGGCACCAGATCTGCGGACGGGTCTTTGCCAATCCAGCGCGCCAGATTCAGCCTGGCAGCGCGCAACCTGCGTCCGGATTCGATGCGGCGGGCGCTGACCTGAAGCAGCGCTTGCTGCGCTGCGACCACATCGGGCAGAGTGGCGTGGGCRCCGCGCTGGGCGGCTTGGGCTGCCTCGATCTCCATCTTAGCCTGCGCTTCAAGGGCTGCAAGCAATTCATCGCCTTGCGCGGCAAAATACAGCTCAACCCAGGCCAGGCCGGCATCGCGCCGAATTTGAGCGGCAACGTTGCGCTTTATTGCCTCCTCTTTTTCCGCCTCCGCCTCAAAGCGCTCCGCACGGCGGCGACGTTTCTCGGCATTGGTGAATTCCTGGGATACGCTGATGCGGCGCATGGTCATGAAATCGGCGCCCAGCGAATAACGGTCGGCGCCCGACACCGGCACGTTTTCGACGCCGGCTTTGAGTACCGGATCGGGCAGGCGGCCGGCGGCAACGGCCATCTCGCGCGCCGCCATCGCAGCGAAGTCTTGCGCCGGAATGGCGCGGGAATGGGCCAGCGCCTGGTGCTGAGCCATTTCAAGCGTCAATGGCGCTGCATCGGCCATGGCGTGATGGACCTGGACGAACAGGGAACACGCGCAGGCAAGCGCGCGTAAGGAAGTTTGCATGGTAAAACAACTCCGAAAACGTTAATCACGCGCGCATCGCTCTGGCGATGGCGCACTGTCATACGTTCGGAGGTGTCAAATACGGAAGCAGCAGTTGGCGATGGATATCGGCGGCGCCGTGGCGCGTTCCATCACAGGCGGGGCGAGACTGGACGATGCTTCCTGCGGCGCCAGCAGCAGCGCAAATCCGGCCAGGTAACCCGGACCGGAGAGGGAAAATGGCGCGATCTGTGGAATTTCCACTTTATCGGATAGCTGCTGCTTGGGCTGGCAATGCGCCTTGCACAAGGAAGGCTGCCCGGCATCCATGCCCGTGCAACCCGGCATATTTACCATCTCGGCTTTTTCTGCGGACACCGCCTGTGGGCAGACGTACGCCGCCACTGCCAATTGCATGCAAAACATGCCAAGCAGAGCGAGTACAACGGCGAACCAGCGGGTGCGGCGGGAAAATCTCATGGCCGCATCCTATCATCACTTTGCAGAATTTTCACTCTGTCATAGGTTTGTAATGATTGCGTCACGATTTGGTGGCACCTGGCTGCGCATACTGAACTCCATCCCATCAAAAAGGAGTTCATCGTGAAGCTCATCGCCGCAGCTGCTGCCACCCTTGCCCTCACCATCACCGGCCCCGCCATGGCCGATCCGATCAAGAACATCGTGCTGGTGCACGGCCAGTTCGCCGATGCTTCCGGCTGGCGCGGCGTTTACGACATTCTCACCAGGGACGGCTTTAACGTGAACATGGTCCAGGAACCGATGACCTCTCTGGAAGACGACGTGGCGGCCACGGTACGCGTGCTGCAACGCCAGCCGGGTCCGAGCATTCTGGTTGGGCACAGCTACGGCGGCGCCGTGATCACGCAAGCCGGCAATGATCCCCATGTGGCAGGCTTGGTCTACATTGCGGCTCACGCGCCGGATGCCGGCGAATCCACGGCCATCAACAAGAACAAGATGCCGGCCCAGATCCGCACCCAGCTCACGCCGGACGGGTATGTCTTCATCGACCCGGCCCACTTCCACGAAGACTTTGCCGCCGACTTGTCGAAAGAACAGGCCGAATTCATGGCGCGCTCGCAGATGCCGCCGAACGCCAAGGTGAACACGACGCTCATCACCAATCCGGCCTGGCGCAACAAGCCTAGCTGGTACATGGTGGCGAAGGACGATCACGCGATCAATCCGGATCTGGAGCGCATGTACGCGGCGCGCGCCCACAGCACGACGGTGGAAGTGAGCGGCAGCCACGCGATTTACATCTCCCATCCGAAAGAGGTGGCGGCGCTGATCGAACAGGCCGCCACCAGACTGAGTAAGTGAACGGTGATATCCTCGGCGGTATAACAGTCAAAGGACACGAAAGCATGAGAATCCTTGTCGTAGAAGATGAAGCCAAGGCGGCGGAATATATCCAGAACGGTCTGACGGAATCGGGCTATGTGGTCGACGTGGCACGCAATGGCCGCGATGGCCTGCACATGGCGCAGGAATTCAGGTACGACCTGATTCTGCTGGATGTGATGATGCCGGAGATGGATGGCTGGGAAGTGATGCGCCACCTGAGCAGCAAGGAAACGCCGGTGCTCTTCCTGACCGCGCGCGGCACGCTGGAAGACCGCCTGAAAGGCCTGGATCTGGGCGCCGACGATTACCTCGTCAAGCCCTTTTCCTTCGCTGAGCTGCTGGCCCGCATCCGCATTGCCCTGCGCCGTGGCCGCCAGGTGAAGCAGGACGACACCCTGCGCATCGCCGATCTCGAAGTGGACGTTCCGAAGCGCCGTGTCTCCCGCGCGGGCACCAAGATCGCCCTGACCAACAAGGAATTCAACCTGCTGCAATTCTTCATGCAGAACCAGGGCCAGGTGCTGTCGCGCTCTCTGATCGCCTCGCGCGTGTGGGATATGAACTTCGACAGCGACACCAACGTGGTCGACGTCGCCGTGCGCCGCCTGCGGCAAAAGGTGGACGATCCCTTTCCACAGCGCCTGATCCACACGGTGTATGGCGTCGGCTACCGTTGCGAGGAAGAGGAATGAGCCGCCCTTCCCTTGTCAACCGCCTTTCGCTGGCACTTGCCGCGCTGTCCTTTCTGGCAGCGGCCGCGATTGGCTATGTGCTGTATGAGCGTCTCGCCGATCAACTCGGCCAGCGCGACGATATCGCTTTGATCACCCGCGTTGACCAGGTACGCACCCTGTTGCGCGACGAGGACGTGATGGACCTCATCAACACCAAGCCGCAGCTGTTTGCCAATATGCTGGGCAATTCGGAAGCCTTGCTGGTGCTGAAGTTTCCC
This sequence comes from Pseudoduganella sp. RAF53_2, assembly GCF_052113985.1. Classification (NCBI taxonomy): domain Bacteria; kingdom Pseudomonadati; phylum Pseudomonadota; class Betaproteobacteria; order Burkholderiales; family Oxalobacteraceae; genus Pseudoduganella; species Pseudoduganella sp. RAF53_2. Next base: position 9,468 of record NZ_JBFRDW010000123.1, read on the forward strand.
GGCCATGCGCCGCTGATCGAGATCAATCCCGGCCAGTCCACTGTGCCGGAGATCGAACCGGTCCCTGCCGGCCAGCATCTGATGCTGGACGCGGTACGGCATACGCTGGGCAGGAACGACGTACCGTTCATCTACACCTCCGCCTTCGCTAGGACGACGCAAGGCAAAGAGATCCAGGTCATCTCCGGAAAACTGATGATCGAGCGCACTCGCCTGCTCCGGGATTACCGCAACCGCATCGTCTTCATGGCTGCGGTCGGCGGCTTGCTGACAGCATTGCTGGCCTATGTGCTGGCGCGGCGTGCGCTGGCGCCGGTCGCCCATCTCGCGCAGCAGACGGCATCGATCGGTGTGCGCAACCTGTCCCAGCGTATCGACACCGAATTGGCGCCGCGCGAGCTGCTGCCGCTGATCGAGTCCTTTAACGGCATGCTGGCGCGTCTGGACACCGGCTTCTCGCAACTAAGCCAGGTGTCGGCCGATATGGCGCACGACCTGCGCACGCCCGTCAACAATATGCTGGGCCAGATCGAGGTCGCATTCGGCCAGAAACGCAGCAATGAGTATTACGAAAAACTGCTCGGATCAACGTTCGAGGAGTTGCAGCGTCTTTCGCGCATGTCGGACAGCATGCTTTTCCTGGCCCGCGCCGAACACGCCGACCACGCCATCGAGCGCAAAACGCTGGATGTGCGCGAAGAGATGGAAAGAGTCTGCGAATATTTCGAAGGTCCGGCCTGCGACCGCAATGTGAAGCTGGTATTCGAGGGAAAAGGCACGGTGTGGGCCGATCCCGACCTGCTGCGGCGGGCGCTGGCCAACCTGCTGTCCAACGCCGTCCGCTACGCCAACGAGGACTCGGAAATTGTGCTCACGGCCGCACAGGATGGCGCCGGAACGGCCTTCACCGTTGAAAACAAGGGGCCGACAATCACCACGGAGCACCTGGGCCGCATCTTCGACCGCTTCTACCGCGCCGACCCGTCGCGCGCCGGCAGCTCCGAATCCAGCGGACTGGGATTGTCCATCGTGCGCAGCATCATGTCCCTGCATCAGGGCAGCTGGCGCGCCGCCAGCGATAATGGGGTGACCCGTTTTGTAATCGCCTTCCCGGATGTCAGCACTTTGTAATGATCCCRTAATCGGATGGTTGGGGGCTGGGCTCTAAGCTTGTATCCATCGACGACGTGTCGAATTGAATACTAACCTGGAGCCCATAAATGAAAGCCACCAAATCCCTGATCGCCTTTGCCATCGCAGCATCCGCCCTCATCAACGTCAGCGCCCATGCAGGCATCTTCGACGTTCAGCCTAAAGTCTTCGGTGCACCAGCTGCCGCCAGCGCCGCACAGCGCACCGTTGACGTGACGTCCGATACGAAGCAAATCAGCGTGACCAACGGCGAAACCGTACAGTTCAATGTGGATGGCAAGTCCTTCACCTGGCACTTCGACCTGTACCACGACGACGGCGTAGTGGACCTGGCCACGCTGGCGCCGCAGGACTTCAAGGCGGGTGGCGTGAAGGTCGTCGTTGCGGAAAACCCGCTGTACCGCGAGCTGTATCGCAATTAAGCGGCGTTCCTGGCCAGCGCTCCAGTCGCTGCATAGAACAAGTCCGCGGCAGTGCGCCCATGGTCCGGTAAAAGCGCACTGCCACTGCAGACCGGGCCAAAGCCATTGCGCGCCAGCGCATGAGAAACTCTCAGTACCTGGCTGGCAACCACGGACTGCCTCACCGCCATGCTCAGGATG
>NZ_JBFRDW010000124.1:0-11217 GCF_052113985.1 Pseudoduganella sp. RAF53_2
TGATTCAGCAGCCGGGCTTTTACGAGAAATTGACCGCAACGGCAAAACGCCTGGCGGATGGCTTGACTGCGGCAGCGAAAGAAGCCGGTGTGACTTTCTGCGCCGATTCCCAGGGCGGCATGTTCGGCCTGTATTTCAGCGCTACCCCACCGCATAATTATGCGGAAATGATGGCGGGCGACCGCGAGAAATTCAATGTCTTCTTCCATAAAATGCTGGATGAAGGTGTTTATTTTGCGCCAGCCGCTTTTGAAGCCGGTTTCGTCAGCGCCGCCCATAGCGACGAAGTGATCGACGCCACCATCGCCGCCGCGCGCAAGGTGTTCGCCCACCTGGCCTGATCCTGTCCGTAGCAGCCGAGCAGCCGGGCGCATTGCCCGGCTTTTTTTCGCCCTCCCATGCCAGAAATTAGCGCGATAACGCTAAATTCTTGCTCAGTGCGCACGCAAACAGGCGCTCTGCGCCGGGCAGCGCCGTTCAGGCTACGGTGGGAGCGCCTTCGAAGGGGCGCGCGTCGATGGGGATGTCGATGATGAAGGTTGTGCCGGTCGCGGCAGTGCTGGTGACGATAATGCTGCCGCCGTGACTCTCGGCCACGCGGCGCGCATAAGGCAGTCCTACGCCCCAGCCGTCGCGATGGCCACTTGCCGCCTGGGCACGGCGGTAAATCTGGAAAATACTTTCGAGCTGGGTCGCGGGAATCGGGTCGCCTTCGTTATGGACAGAAATTTTCACCCTGCTTTTTTCAGCGCTCACCCTGACCTGCACCGGTTTTCCATCAATGCCGTATTTAATAGCATTGCCAAACAGGTTTTCCAAGGCGCGTTTAATGGATTCACGGCACCAATAACCCGGTACCGATTCGGCATCCACCACGACATTTTCCGACAGGCCAAAAGTTTCGTTTACCAGCTCGGCCATATCAAAAGGCTCGATATGCAGCGGTAAATGTTCGCCGCTATTAAATACGATACAGTCCAATAAATCGCGGGTCATGGAATCGATACGCGCCGTATTGTCCAGAATTTTCCGGGCCAGGATTTTCAAGGGTTCATTCTTGGCACGGCTCTCAATAATTTGCGCGGCAATACTGGCATTAGCCAATGGCGTACGAATATCGTGGGTAATGGCCGCAATAAATTGTTCGCGCAAGGCGCTTTGAATCATTGCAAAGGCCGTCACGCTTTCGCGAATAGCGCCATCAATCGCATCATCGATTGCCAGGCGCTGTTCGTGACTGAGCGCCGTTCCGGCTGCATGCAATTCGCTGAATAGAATACGGCGGAATAACTGGAATTCCTCGATCAGGGCGGTAGTGTCATAACCGCTGAGGCGGGCGCGTTCGCCGCCGTGTTCCTGGGCGATGGCGGATACATCCGACGCACGCTCCGGCCCGGTCAGCAGCTTGGCCAGACCATCGTAAAAAGCCGGGATGGTGTTGAGCAGAATGGGATCGGGCAGGCGCCGGGCCTTGTTCAAATTGGTGCGTGCGGCTGCCGCCCAAGCGTCGACAACCCGGCCCTGCAGGGCGAGCATGGCCCGCGAGGCGGGCGACAATTCATCGTTACTTGTGTCCGGCAAGCCGCCCTCCGAGAATGTGAATTCCGAAAGGCAAGCATGTGACGGTGTGACTCTATTGTCAAGCAAGCTAGGCTTGACTGTGGCCTACTTTCAGTTACTTAGCGCAACCAACCGCGGCGACGGAAGTACAGCAGCGGTGCGGCGGCGCTGACCACCATCACGCCCCAGGCCCAGCCATAGCCCAGCTGCCACTTCAGTTCCGGGATGAAGTCGAAGTTCATGCCGTACACGGAAGCGATCAAGGTCGGCGGCAGGAAGGCGACGGACGCCACCGAGAAGATCTTGATGATCTTATTCTGGTTAATGTTGATGAAGCCGACAGTGGCGTCCATCAGGAAGTTGATCTTATCGAACAGGAAGGAAGTGTGGCCGTCCAGCGATTCGATGTCGCGCAGGATCTGGCGCGCTTCCTCGAACTGCTCGGAATTCAGCAGGCGGCCGCGCATCAGGAAGGACACCGCGCGGCGCGTGTCCATCATGTTGCGGCGGATGCGGCCGTTCAAGTCTTCCTCGTGCGCGATGGCGCTCAGGGCGTCGGCTGCATCTTTGTCGGTGAATTCTTCCTGCAGCACGCGGGTGGAGACTTCTTCCAGCTGCTGGTAGATCCCTTCCAGCGCGTCCGCAGAATACTCGGCGTCGGTGGCGTACAGGTCGAGCAGTACGTCCATATAGTCTTCGATCGAGCCGGGACGCGAACGGGCGCGCATGCGCACCAGGCGGAACACCGGCAGATCGTCGGTATGGACCGAGAACAGCATCTTCTTGGCCAGGATGAACGCCACGGTCACTACGCGGGACGGCCCATCGTCCTCTTCCAGCAGGAAGTCGGTGCGCAGGTGCAGGTCGCCGTTTTCCGCCTCGTAGTAACGGGCGGACGCTTCGATGTCCTTGACTTCGTCTTCGCCTGGCAGGATCACGCCGTAAATGGTCTTGACCCAGGCGCGTTCGTCTTCAGTCGGGTCGGTGAGGTCAACCCAAACCGGCTGGACCTTTTCCAGGTCTTCGCGGGTATCGATGGGGACCTGGTTCAGCCGGCCATTCTGCAAGACGAAAACATTGATCATAGGCTAATCTCAGCGATTTAGGCGGGGGTTTTCAAAACTCCGCAAGTGTACTCGGAAGCCACATTGCCTACCACCCCGGCCGGAGATTATTTTGCTTACTGGGTTGCCTTTTCGATCATTTTATCCTGGGCGGTCTGCGGAGCCTTCGGTTCCGGCGGCGGCGCCTTGGGCGATTCGATGCCCTTGCTGTCGTGGATCTGGATGACCTTGCCGCTGTCCCGGCACCCCGTGTTGGAGATCACGGTCTTGCCATTGATGGTGCACTTGCGCATCGGCGCAGACGAAGGCGGCGCCGCCACGGCCGCAGCCACCGGCTCGCTGACCTTCTTCACGCTCTCGGCGAAATAGTTGCGCTCGTGGCGCATGGAGAACAGCGCCAGCATGGCGACACCGGCCAGGGCGGCCATGCCGATGGCGACAGCGATAAGACTTAGTCCGGATTGGCGTTTGCGCATAGCTTCTTATGGGAGTTCAGCGGAATTCATCCGGCGCATGATGATGTCGGTGCGCCGGGCCAGGTAATTGGTGTCGCGGTGCGCGTCATAGTAGCGCGGATTCGGCAGCATCACGGCCAGCTTGGCTGCCTGCGCAGCGCCCAGGCGCGCGGCGGGAATGCCATAGTAATGCCGCGCCGCAGCTTCTGCGCCAAACACGCCTTTGCCGAATTCGACCACGTTCAGGTAGATCTCGAAGATGCGCTCCTTGTCCATCAGCGCTTCCAGCATATAAGTGATGACCAGCTCCTGGCCTTTGCGCCAGTAGCTGCGCGAACCGGACAGGAAAAGGTTCTTGGCCAGCTGCTGGGTGATGGTCGAGCCGCCGTGGATCTTCTTCTTTTTGTTCTGGTTATTCTCGTAGGCCTTCTGCATCGCTTCCCAATCCACGCCTTCATGCTCGGCGAAGTTGGCGTCTTCGGATGCGATGATGGCGCGCTTCAGATTCGGCGAAATCTGCTTGTAGCTGACCCACTGTTGCTGGATGTTGGCCTTGGGGTTCTTCTCGCGCAGGGCTTCGCGCTGGGCGCGCATGAAGGCAGTCATTTCCGGATTATGGTCGCGCCACCACCAGATCTGCACAAAGAAGTAAGCCTGGATCGCCAGGATGATGGCGATGGGGACGATAAAGATCCACTTCACCCAGCGCAGCCGGCCGCCCTTGCTCATAGCTTGGCACGCAGCGCGGACAGCACGTCGCCCGTGGCAGGACGTACGGCACGCCAGGCAAGGAAAGCCTCGGCAGCCTGCTCCACCAGCATGCCCAGGCCATCGCGGGTTTGCGCGCCATGGGCGGCGGTGAACTGCATGAAGACCGTCGGCTCCTTCCCGTACATCATGTCCAGCGCCAGCGCACCGGGCTTGAAGACGGCCGGCGGCACGGGCGGCAGATCAGCGCTCAGGCTGGCCGACGTGGCGTTGATGATGATGTCGAAGCTGCCTTCGATGCCTGCGAAGCCGCAAGCGGACAGCACGCCCTCCCCCGCCAGCGCGGCAAACTGTTCGACCAGCGCTTCGGCGGTGGCGACGGTGCGGTTGGCGATCACCAGCGCGGACGGGCGGTGTTCCAGAATCGGCAGCACCACGCCACGCGCTGCGCCGCCGGCGCCCAGCAACAGCACGCGCTTGCCGCCGATCGGCGTATGCGCATTGGCGACGATATCGGTGACCAGGCCGGCGCCATCGGTGTTGTCGCCGATGATGCCTTCCTCACTGAAGATCAGGGTGTTCACTGCGCCCGCCGCCTGCGCCCGTACGGTCAGCGCATTGGCCAGCTTGTGCGCTTCCAGCTTGAACGGCACGGTGACGTTGGCGCCCTTGCCGCCTTCGGCGATGAAGGCGTGGACCGCCTGCGCGAAACCGTCAATCGGCGCCAGGCGCTTTTCGTAAGTCAGTTGCTGGCCCGTTTGCGCAGCGTAGGCAGCGTGTATTTCGGGCGATTTGCTGTGGGCGATCGGATTGCCGAAGACGCAGTATTTGTCCATCACTGGACTCCGGTCAGGTTGGCTTCCATCTTCTCTTCGCGTGTAAATTTGAAGCGGGTGATGATGACCCACAGGTCGTCTTTGTCATGCGACAGCATATTCGGAGGGAATTTGCCGAACGGCGCGGCGCGGCGCACGATGGCCAGCGCGGCTTCGTCCAGCGCCTGGTTGCCGGAGCTGCGTTCAACGCGCGCGCCGCCATCCTTCATATAAATGGTGCCATCCTGGAAAATCGGGATGTAGACCACCAGTTCGCCGTACAGTTTGCGGCCATTCTTTTGCGGGAAGTTCAGCGTGCCGATTTCTTCGACGCGGCGCTGCAATGTCTTGTAATACTCGGCGTAGCCCACCTCACGCGTACTTGGCGTGATGAAGGTTTTCTTGGGACGCTTGTTCTGGTCGTCGATGGTCTGGGTGATCTCGGCAGCCATGCGCGCGATGGCCTTGCTGGATTCGATCAGGTCCGCGCCATTTGGCGTTGGATCAGGTCGTTCCTTTTCCGTCACCGGGGCCGCCTTCAACGGCGTCTGATTGACCTGGGTGAGCAGGTTTTTTTGCAGCTGCTCCAGCTCTTCGATGCGGCGGCGCGCGGCTTTCACGCTGTCGCCGGATTCCATCTTGTGCAGATCCGGCAGCGGCGACTTGGCGCGGCCGGCATCGGCATTGYCACCGCCATCCAGGTTGGCTTGCGCCAGCGCCTCGGCTTTCAGCGGCTTGCTGTCATGCTTGGCATTGACGAGGATGACTTCCAGACCAGGGTCGGTCGGCTCAATCTTGAAGTCCTTCGGCGCGACAAAGTGCACCGTCAGCGCCAGTGCATGCACGGCGACCGAGATACCAAGGGCGAAGGCCAGAAAACGATTTTCTTGTAAAAACTTCACGCAGAGACGAAAGTTGGTGCGTCAGGGAGTCTGCATTCTAAACCAAAGGCAAACCCAGGTGGCAGCCACGATGTGGCTGCCACCAGCTTCTGCTGTTGGTTTTTATTGAGCCCCAGGCTCGGTGACGGCGGTTTCGCTGGCCAGTTCCGCCTGTTCTGCGGAGGCGTCAGTCGGCTGGGCGGCATCGGCTGGGGCATCCGGCGCGGCGGCTTCCTCTTCTTCCTCTTCCAGCACGGCCTCGGTCGGCAGCGCAATCGAACCTTCCTGCAGACGAGTCTCGACGTTCAGGTCGACTTCATCCCAGCGCAGCACATCCAGCTTGACCTGCGCGCCGCGCGCCACGGACGGCATGCCCGGCAGGCGCAGCACCAGCGGAATCTCGGTCAGGCGCAGCACTTCATCCTTCAGCACCACGGCATCGACTTCCCTGGCGTCGTTCTGGCCCAGCCAGCGCAGGCACCAGTAGCGTTCCATATTCGACTGGTGATCGGCATAGGCGCCGTAGGCCGCATCGAAGGCGGAAACGATAGCGAACAGATTGGCGTCCTTGTGCTTGAATGGCGCCACCAGCGGCGCGGTCACGCCGTTCTGGGCGCAGGCCAGGATCTGCCACTGGTTCACCAGGTCGGTATAGCGGCGCAGCGGAGAGGTCGACCACGCATACTGATCGACGCCCAGCCCCTGGTGCGGCGCGGCGTGGGTGACCATGCGCACTTGCAGCTTGGCGTTCCAGCCGCCAGCACCCGGCGTCTGGCTGCGGTAGATACCCGGCACGCCGTGCTCGTGCATCAACTTGCCCCAGGTGCTGTTGGCGAAGATCATCAGCTCGGCCACGATCTTGTCCAGCGGCGCGCCGCGCTTGCGGCGGGTAATGGTGACGACATCATCTTCCACATAGAAGTTGAAGTCCACGCGGTTGTTCTGCTCCGGCTTCAGACCGAAGGCTTCGCGCTTGGCCATGCGGCCTTTTTCCAGATGCTGAGCCCAGCCCCACAGCAAGGTCAGTTCGGCCTTGCGCGGATATTCGCCCGTGCCGGCGGCCAGCGATTCCTCGTTGACCACTTCGTCCAGGTCGTTGTGGCGCAGATTGTTCGCAATCGGCACCAGTTCGGCCTTCGTTTCGGTCGAGATCACGGACCAGTCGCTCGGGTCCAGCACCGCGTACAGCGACAGCGCCGGGCAGGTCTTGCCTTCAGCCAGCGTGAACGCATCGACAATGGAGTCCGGCAGCATGGTGATCTTATCGCCCGGCATATACACGGTGGACATGCGGCCGCGCGCCAGCGTATCGATGGCGTCTTCCGGCTTAATGCCCAGGCCCGGTGCGGCAATGTGGATGCCGATGCGGACCTTGCCATCGTCCAGATGCACGACGGAGAAGGCATCGTCGATCTCGGTGGTGGTCACGTCGTCGATGGAGAAGGCCTCCACATTCGCCTTCGGCAGATCGGCCGGCGCAACCGGCACCGGCAGATTCGGGAAGCCATGGCCTTTCGGGAAATTCTCGAACAGGAACTTCGCCATGTGCAGGTCTTTCGGCGAAGCGATGCCGCCGGTGGTCAGCATCAGGCGCGCCGGCGAAGTGTGCAGCTCGTCGCAGGCCGCTTCCAGTGCCTTCCATTCGATGGTGTTCTTGTCCGGCTTGAACAGCAGCTGCTGCACGATATTGCGCATCGCGTCCGGCAGCTTGCCCGCCTTCAGCTCGTCCACGTACTGCTGCTGGATGATGGCCTGCTGCTTTTTCTTTTCGATGCCGGCCAGCGCTGCCTTCAGCGACTGCTCCGGCGCTTTCTTGTAGCGCCCGCGGCCCTTCTTGTAGAAGTAGATCGGCGAAGAATGCAGGCTCAGAATCAGGCCCGCCGCTTCCGCCGGGTGCGGCGCGTGGCCGAAGTATTCCGCGCCCAGTTCCGCAAAGCCGAATTCCTCCTCGCCTGCCACTTCCCACAGGAAGTCGAGGTCGACGTCGGCGGCAATCGCCTTGGCCTCTTCCATCAGCTCAGCGGGCGATGGTTTGTCGAACTGCAGCAGCACGTCCTTGGTCTTGACCTTGTTGCGCTTACCGCTGGCCATTTCGACCTGGTAGGCTTCACCGGCTTGCGACAGTACCGAGCCTACTTTGAAGTCGCCGGATTCTTCGAAAAATACATTCATTGCGTGTTCCTGGGTTCGGCGTATCGGTGATCCGCCTTTTTCAATTCAAGGACCGTTGGCAAAAAGACTTCGGTCACTAATAGTGTTCCTTCGTGGCGCTCATATAAACAGCGGCGCGCGTACAGCAGGTGATCGTCCGGCACGATGCAGCCGTTGGCGGCCAGCGCGGCACGGGCGCGGCGGGCCAGCGGGTGCGTTGCGCGCAGGCGGGCGAACTGCAACGCGCCACGCCGGACCTGCGGATCGCCGAACAGCGTACTGCCGAGCGAGCGTTCGCCAAGGGCGCTGAACAGCGGCCAGTCCGACGCGTCCGCCGACATCGGCACGACCGTGTGGGCAAACACCACAGGCGTATTATCACACCGCAGCAGAACTTCCCTCTCCCAGACCCGGCCCGGCCGGTGCAGGCCGACTGCATTGGCCTCGTCGCTCAGGCAGATCGCCGTTTCCTGATGCAGCACCTGCACGCGGAATGCGGCGCTGTGCGCCTTCAGCTTATTGGTCAGCGAGCCGCCGCTGATCAACCAGTACCGCATCGCATGCGGCGGGTTCGTGGCAAGCACATGGCCGTGCCAGTTCGCCTGGTGCAGCGACTGGCCCTTCACTTAGGACCGCCTACGCCGCAAAAAGCCAGTACCTCGTCTACATAATCCGCAAATTCGCTGATGGCGTGGTCGCTGCCCTGGATCACGGTCTGGCGCGCGCCGGGGTAGTGGGCGGCCATGTCGCGATAATCCAGCACTTCGTCGCCGGTGGCGGCGATCAGGAAGTAGCGCTCCGGCCTTGTTATCTGCCCGACCGTCAAGGCGTGCAGCTCGTCTATATATTCACGCTTGAATTCGAAGGGCTTGTCCGAGTGGTATTCGGTGGTCACGCCGACATGCTGGTCAAGGCTGATCTGCGGCACGATGGCGGGATTCAGCAGCACCGCGCGGCAGCCGATCTGCTCCGCCATCCAGGTGGCGTAGTAGCCGCCCAGCGAAGACCCGACGATCGCCAGTTCTTGCGCCGGAAAGCCGCGCACCATTTCCATCGTCTGCGCCATCGCCAGTTTCGGCGAGGCTGGCAACTGAGGGCAAAGGTATTCGTCCGCGCGGCCGAGCTGCGCCATCCGTTCCCCCACCATGCGCGCCTTCATCGACAGCGGGGAGGAACGGAAGCCATGCAAATACAGGATCATTTACTTCAGAGCCTCCAGCAGTTTCTGATGCACGCCGCCAAAGCCGCCGTTGCTCATCACGACAATGTGGTCGCCCGGCCGGGCCTGGGCCACGATGGCTTTGACCATGACGTCGATATCGTCGTAGGCGGAGGCGATGCCGCCCATTGGCGCCAGGGCTTCGCCCAGCCGCCAGCCGAGCGCCTTCTCGCTGCCAAAGCCGAAGACCAGATCGGCGTCTTTCAGGCTGCCGGGCAGCGCGTCTTTCATGGTGCCCAGCTTCATGGTGTTGGAGCGCGGCTCCAGCACGGCGAGAATGCGCGCAGCCGGTGCGCCCGCCGCAGCGCCGCTCGCACGCAGTTTCTGGCGCAGGCCGCCGACCGTGGTTTCGATGGCGGTAGGGTGGTGGGCAAAGTCGTCGTACACGGTCACGCCGTTCACCACGCCGCGCACTTCCATGCGGCGCTTCACGCTCTGGAAGCTTTCCAGCGCCTGCGCCGCCACTTCGATCGGCACGCCCACGTGGCGGGCGGCCGCAATCGCCGCCAGCGCGTTGGAGCGGTTATGTTTGCCGGTCAGCTGCCAGTTGATGGTGGCAGCTTGCGCGCCTTTGAAAATCACATCGAAGCTGGCGTCGGCATGCTCGCTCATCGCCCAGTCGGCGCCAGCGGCGCTGCCGAACAGTTCTTTCTCGCTCCAGCAGCCGCGCTTCAGCACGCGCTGCAGGGATTCCTCATCGGCGTTGGCAATCACGCGGCCGATGCCGGGCACCGTGCGCACCAGATGATGGAACTGGGTTTCGATGGCGCCGATGTCCGGGAAGATGTCGGCGTGGTCGTATTCCAGATTATTCAGGATGGCGGTCTTCGCGTGGTAGTGCACGAACTTGCTGCGCTTGTCGAAGAAGGCGGTGTCGTATTCATCCGCTTCGATCACGAAGAATTCCGATTGCGCGCCGGGACCGGTCAGGCGGGCCGAGATGCCGAAGTTCATCGGGATGCCGCCGATCAGGAAGCCTGGCGCGTAGCCGGCGTGTTCCAGAATCCAGGCCAGCATGGCCGACGTCGTGGTCTTGCCGTGCGTGCCGGCCACTGCCAGCACCCATTTATCCTTGAGGATATGGTCACCGATCCACTGCGGGCCGGAGATGAACGGCAGGTTGCGGTTCATGATCTCTTCGATCAGCGGATTGCCGCGCGAGACCACATTGCCAATGACATAAAGATCCGGTTTCAGGTCCACCTGCTCCGGGCCAAAGCCCTGGATCAGTTCAATGCCCTGGGCCTCCAGCTGAGTGCTCATCGGCGGATAGACATTGGCGTCGCAGCCGGTCACGCGGTGGCCCGCTTCTTTCGCCAGGACCGCCAGGCCGCCCATGAAGGTGCCGCAGATACCAAGGATATGAATATGCATGGTGGAACACTTATAAGTATCAAGAGCGGGATTTTACCTGACCTCGCATATGGGGACGTAACACAATTCCGCCATGCGGAAATTGTGTTACGTCCCCATTTGCGAGGTTCAGAGTATGATTCGAGCATGATGCAAAACCCGAACGACGAACTGCGCACCGAGATTGCTGCCGCCGCGGCGCGGCTGGTGGCGCAGGATGGCGCTGATTACAGCACCGCCAAACGCAAGGCTGCGCGCCAGATCCTGGGCGACTCGCAGGCGGCCGATTTGCAGAATTTACTGCCTGATAACGCACAGATCGAGGAAGAAGTCCGTCTCTATCACGCGCTGTTCAACGCCGACACCCATCCCGCCCGCGTTTTCCGCCTGCGCAATCTGGCGCTGCAGGTGATGGAAATGCTGGAGCAGTACAATCCCTTCCTCACCGGCTCGGTGCTCAACGGCACAGCAGGTGAACACGACGATATTCACTTGCAGTTATTTGCCGACAGCGCCAAGGAAGTCCAGATCTTTCTGCTGAACCGCAATCTGCAGATCGAGATTTCCGAATCGCCCCACTTCCGCGGGCCACGCTTCGAGCCGGTTGAAACGGTCAGCTTCATGTGGCAAAAGGAAGGCGTGCATATAGAACTGTATGAAACAGACGATATGCGCGGCGCGAAAAAGAAATCCGGCGACAAGTTGCTGCGCGCGGACATTGCGGAAGTGCGCACTTTATTAACCAACAGTAGTCATCAATGAACAAGAAAAATCTTCTCGCATACGGCGTGGTCGCCGTACTGTTCGCCGTGGTCGGCGCCTGCACCCGCAAGGAACAAGCCGCCGCGCCGGTCACCGCGACCGCGCCCGCCGGCGTGACCGGCCCGGTGCAAACCATGTTCACCCAGTCGCTGCCGGACGATAAAGGCGTGCAGCAAGCCTTGTCGCAATGGAAAGGCAAGCCGCTGGTGGTGAACTTCTGGGCGCCTTGGTGCGGGCCGTGTGTGGAAG
>NZ_JBFRDW010000125.1:0-11068 GCF_052113985.1 Pseudoduganella sp. RAF53_2
CGCCATGGCCGTGTCGTTGCCATGGGCATCGTCGTGCGCAAACGCCGCGGCGCCTGGGAAACCTTCCAGCCTTCGCAGTCGCCCCTCAGCCTGTGGCTGCACGACCCAGCCGCCGATCTGCAGGAACTGCTGGCATCCCTGCTGCGCGCCCTGCCCGGCCTGCCCCTGATGCTGGGCCTGACCCAGCGCGATCCGCAGCTGGAACAGCGTCCCAGCGAAAGCGGCCAGCTGAATACGGCCGACTACATCCGCACCGCCCGCGTCACCCTGGCCGGAACGTTTGAAGATTACTGGAATGCGCGCGGCAAGAACCTGCGCAGCAACCTGAAAAAACAGCGCTCCAAGCTGCAAAAGGAAGGCACGGTGCCGCGCCTGGAAGCCTTCCGCGCCCCGGAACAGATGGCGCAGGCCATTGCCGATTACGGCCGGCTGGAAAGCGCCGGCTGGAAAGCGGAACGCGGCACGGCGGTCCATCCGGACAATGCCCAGGGCCGCTTCTACACCAGCATGCTGGAGAACTTTGCCCGCCGCGGCGCCGCCTGCGTCTACCGCTACTGGTTCGGCGAGCAGCTGGTGGCCACCGATCTTTGCATTGAAGGCAATGGCTGCATCATCGTGCTGAAAACCACCTATGACGAGTCGGTGCCTTCCAGCCTGTCGCCGACCTTGCTGATGCGCGAGGAATGCGTGCAGCAGCTGTTCAACGATCAGCGCTTCGCGCGCCTGGAGTTCTACGGCAAGGTCATGGATTGGCATACCCGCTGGACCGAGGAAATCCGGACCATGTACCATGTCAACCTTTACCGCTGGCCAGGCTTGCTGCAATTGCATCGCCTGATCCAGAATCGCCATGCCCAGCCCGTCCAGCCAGCCGCGCAAACCGCGCCGGCCGCAGCCGCCGAGCTGGCGCAACCCCAGACCACGGAGTAACGGAGTTAATCAATGCAGTATCTCGACGAAGTAAAAACCATCCTGATCGACACGCTGGCCCTCGGCCCATCCGGCCGGCAGCTGGACGAACACTCTGCCCTGCTGGGCAGCATCCCCGAGCTCGACTCGATGGCCGTGGTGCAGCTGATCGGCGCGCTGGAAGAGCAGTTCGGCTTCACCGTGGACGATGACGAAATCAGCGCCTCCACCTTCGCCACCCTGGGCAGCCTGGCTGCCTTCGTCAAACACAAGCTGACGGCATGACCACCCATCCTGCGCCGCCTGCCCACCCGTTCTTCCTGGACGGCGGTGCAGCAGCGCGCTTCTGCCTGTACCACGCGCCGCATGGCCCATGCCGCGGCGCCTTCATCTACCTGCATCCCTTTGCGGAAGAGATGAACAAGGCGCGCCGCATGGCCGCTCAGCAGGCACGCGCACTGGCGGCGCAGGGCTATGCCATTTTGCAGATTGACTTGCACGGCTGCGGCGACAGCGCGGGCGACTTCAGCGAAGCACGCTGGGAAACCTGGCTGGCCGACGTGGCGCGTGCCGAACGCTGGCTGGAGCAAAAGCTGGGCGACAGCCTGCTGCAGCCGGTCGGTCTGTGGGGACTGCGCCTGGGCGCATTGCTGGCGCTCGACTATGCGCGCCAGTCGCCGCATATGCCGGCCGCCATGCTGCTGTGGCAGCCGGTCGCCAGCGGCCAGGCTTTCCTGACCCAGTTCCTGCGCCTGAAAGTGGCGGCCCAGATGCTGACCGACGGCCAGCAGAACGGCGGCACGGCCGCCCTGCGCGCCCTGCTGGACCAGGGCGAGTCGCTGGAGATTGCCGGCTACACCCTGTCGGCCGAACTGGCCAAAGCCATCGACAGCATGGACGCCACGCGCATCATGCCGCCGCTGTGCCCCATCCACTGGTTTGAAATGGTGGCCGAACCGGGCCGCCCACTGCCGCCGGCCGCCGCGCGCGTGCTGCAGACCTGGCAGGTCAACGGTGCCGACGCCACCGGCCATGCGGTGCCGGGCCCGGCCTTCTGGGCCAGCCAGGAAATCGCCGAAGCGCCCGCACTGCTGCAGGCCACCACTACTGCGCTGCACGAGGCCATGTATGCAAGCTGACGAACAAGCACTGGCCTTCAGCTGCGGCAGCGAGCAGCTGGTGGGTATTCTGAGTCCTTCCACTGCGCCTGCGCGGCGCGGTGTGCTGATCGTGGTCGGCGGCCCGCAGTACCGCGCCGGCAGCCACCGCCAGTTCGCCCTGCTGGCGCGCGACCTGGCCGCGCAGGGCATTCCGGCGCTGCGTTTCGACTACCGCGGCATGGGCGACGGCAGCGGCGATATGCGCAATTTCGAGATGGTGGAAGAAGATCTGCGCGCCGCCATCGACGCCTTCCAGCAAGCCGTGCCCGGCCTGGAAGAAGTGGTGATCTGGGGCCTGTGCGACGCCGCATCGGCCGCCATGTTCTACGCCCACAGCGATGCACGCGTCACCGGCCTGGTGCTGCTCAATCCCTGGGCGCGTACCGAAGACGGCCTGGCGCGCGCCACGCTGAAACACTATTACCGCGACCGCCTGCTGTCGCCGGCGCTGTGGAAGAAGATCTTCTCCGGCCAGTTCAATGCCGGCGCCGCGCTGCGTTCCTTCTTTGGCGTGCTGGGCCAGGCGCGCGGCAAAGCGGAGGCGGCGCCCGCCGCCGAACCGGCAGCGGCCACGCCGGCACCCGTGTATTCGATCGGCGCGCCGGCGGGCGGCCCCGGCCTGCATGGCCGCATGCTGGATGGCATGCAGCGCTTCGGCGGGCAGGTTCTTTTCATTTTCAGTGGCGCCGATCTGACGGCACAGGAGTTTCTCGACATGACGAAGGCAAACCGCCGCTGGCAGGGTCTGATGGCTGCGCCGCGCGCGCGCCAGCACACCCTGGAGGCGGCCGACCACACATTCTCGCGCCGTGAATGGCGCGACCAGGTGGCCGCATGGACCGGTGAATGGGTGCGCGCATGGTAAAGCGTGTCCTGATGATCGCGTTCCACTTCCCGCCGCTGCGTGGCAGCAGCGGTATCCAGCGCACGCTGAAGTTTGCGCAATACCTGCCGGCCCTGGGCTGGCAGCCGCTGGTGCTGTCCGCGCATCCGCGCGCCTACACCAATAGCGGCGACGACCAGATGGGCGAGATTGCGAAGGAAGCGGTGGTGGAGCGCGCCTTCGCCCTGGATTCCTCGCGCCAGCTGGCTTTCCGTGGCCGCTACCTGGGCTGGACCGCGCTGCCGGACCGCTGGGTATCCTGGGTCCTGGGCGGCGTGCCGGCCGGCCTGCGCATGATCCGCCGCTACAAGCCGCAGGTGATCTGGTCGACCTACCCGATCGCCACCGCCAATCTGATCGGCTATGCCCTGCACAAGCTGACCGGCCTGCCCTGGATTGCCGACTTGCGCGATCCGATGACGGATGTGGACTATCCCACCAATCCCACCACGCGCAAAGTCTTCCGCTGGATCGAAGACCGCACGATTTACAACTGCACGGTGGCCGTGTGCACCACGCCGGGCGCCATCGTCACTTACACCAAGCGCTACCCGAAGATACCGGCCAGCCGCTTTGTCGTGATCGAGAACGGCTACGACGAAGAGAACTTCACCAATGCCGCCGCGGCCGCAGAGGCCTACCAGCGCCCTGCCGGACGGCCTTTCACGCTGATCCATAGCGGCATCATTTATCCGTCCGAGCGCGACCCGGTGCCGATGTTCGAAGCGCTGGCCGAACTGCTGCAAGAAGGCGCCATCACGCCGCAGCGCCTGCAGGTGGTGCTGCGCGCCACGGCACATGACGATTACCTGAACGGCCTGATCGCGAAATACGACATCGCCAGCGTAGTCAGTCTGGCGCCGCACATCGCCTACCGCGACGCGCTGACCGAAATGCTGACGGCCGACGGCCTGCTGGTACTTCAGGCTACCAACTGCAATCACCAGATTCCGGCCAAGCTGTACGAATATCTGCGCGCCCGCCGCCCTATCCTGGCGCTGACCGATGCCATTGGCGACACCGCTGCCGCCTTGCGCGCGGCCGGCGTGGACACTATCGCGCCGCTGGACAGCAAGGAAGGCATCAGGACCGGCCTGCTGCGCTTCCTGAAGCTGGCGGAAGCAGGCCAGGCGCCGCTGGCCACAGCGGCCGCCGTGGCAGGCGCATCGCGCCGCGCACGCACGGCCGAACTGGGCCGCCTGCTGGAACACATCACCCTGGCCGAGCAAACCAGCCCGGCCACCGAAGGCAGTATGGAGGACGCATGAACAAATTCCTGACAAAAGCCGCGGCGCCACTGCTGCTGGTACTCGTAGCCGGCGCCGCCAGCGCAGCCAAAGGGCCGTATTGCGGCAATCTGGAAAATGCCTACGGCCCCTTCGACTATCGCCTGCCTAATCCCGAAGCGAAGCATCTGGTGGAAAGCGCCCACTTCACCGAAAGCGTGGAGAACGGCGTGGCGGGTAATACCGGCCGTCTGACGGACGACCTGGATTACACCTTGCGTGCTTTCCCCAACCACCCGCGTGCGCTGACCACCGTGCTGCGCCTGGCAACGCGGCCCAACAAGCCGGACGTCGACCCAAGTTCGGGCTGGAAGCGTCCTCCAGAGTGCTATTTCGAGCGCGCCGTGCGTTTCCAGCCGGACGACGGCACTGCCTGGGCGCTGTACGCCCAATATATGTACTTCAAAGGCCAGACCGACAAAGCCGTCACCATGATGGAAAAGGCCGCGGAGCTGGAACCCGACGATCCTGCCGTGAACTACAACCTTGGTCTGATTTACGCCAAGCAGAAGAAGTTCGTGGCCGCACTGCCGCATGCGCAGAAAGCTTACGCCGCCGGCTTCCCGCTGCCTGCTCTGAAACAGATGCTGGTCAGCGCTGGAAAATGGGTGGAACCGCCACCGCCTGAAGCGAAACCGGCGGAAGCCGAAGCTGAGCCAGCGGCGCCGGCCACCGCCAGCGCGCCGGAAGCTGCCAAAGAAGAGCCGCCCAAGCCTGAAGCCGTCAAATGATAAGAATGATCGCCGCGCGCCTTGGCGCGCTTGCGGCGCTGGTGCTGCTCGTCCTGCTGGCATTGCACTATCCCGCCCCGAAAGCACTGCTGGGCATTGGCCTGGCGGCCTATATCGGCGTGCTGCTGTACCGCCCCGAATGGTGGCTGCTGCTGGTGCCGGCCCTGCTTCCGGTGCTGGACTTCGCGCCCTGGACCGGCTGGTTCTACCTCGAAGAGCTGGACATGCTGCTGCTGGCGACCTGCGTTGCCGGCTACGCGCGCATGGGCCGCGACAAGCCTCCCACCAGGCTGCCCGGCATGGCGGCCGGCGCGCTGGCCCTGCTGATGGTGGCAGTGCTGATCGGCGCCGTGCGCGGCGTACTGCCGCTGGCGCCGATGGATGGCAATGCCTTCGCCAACTATATGAGTCCTTATAACGGCCTGCGCGTGCTGAAGGGCTTCCTGTGGCCATTGGCCCTGCTGCCCCTGCTGCGCCACAGCGCGGGTACGGACGGCGCCAATATCCGCCGCCTGTTCGTGCCRGGCATGCTGCTCGGCCTGTGYGCGGCCTGCCTGGCCGTGATCTGGGAGCGCAATGTGTTCCCAGGCCTGTTCAACTTCGCCAGCGATTACCGTCCTACCGCGCCGTTCTCCGCCATGCACACCGGTGGCGCGGCGCTGGACGCCTATCTGGCGATGGCCTTCCCCTTCGTCGCCCTGTGGCTGATTGGCGCCCACCATCACCACGCGCGGCTGGCGGCTGGCCTGATTTGCCTGCTGCTGGGGATCTTCGCCGGCTTCACCACCTTCTCGCGCGACATCTATCTCGCCTATGCCGCAGCCGGCGGCGTTATCGCCGTGCTCAGCTCCGCCCACCATGTGCGCAGCGGGTCGCTGCGCGCCGGCACCATGGCGGCGCCCCTGCTGCTGCTTGCCCTGCTGGCCTTCGTGCTGGTGCGCGTATTCGAGAGCAGCGGCTATCGCGGCCTGCTGGCCTGCCTTGGTCTGCTGGGTGCGGCCATTGTCGTCGCGGGAGCCGAGCCGCGCCTGCGCCACTGGCTGGTGGCGATCGGCGTCGCGATTGCCCTGCTGGCCGCCGACGGTCTGCTGCAAATGCTGGCCAGCGGCGCCGCCACCGACAAGAATGCGTATATGGCTTATCTGCTGGCGGGCGCCGTGTGCGCCGCGGGTACCGGCCTGCTGGTGTTCGGCCGCGAAGAACAGCGGCCACTCGGCCTGGCGCTGGCGCTCGGCGCGCTGCCTGCCATTGGCGTCGCCAGCGGGATGGTCGGATATCACTGGTCCGGCAATGCCGCCCTGCCCGATATTGCCCTGGTGCTGGCCGTGGCCGCAGCGCTGGCGGCCAGCCGCCTGCTGCCACAGCGCCTGTGGCGTCTGGACCGCGGCACGCTGACCATGGGTTTCTTTGCCGCCATCGTGTTCGGCACCCTGATTCCGATTGCGGGCAGCTATTACACCGGCAGCCGCTTCGCGACCGTGGGCGATGATATGGGCGTACGTCTCACGCACTGGAGCGAAGCGCTGGACATGATGGACAGCGATGGCCTGACCCAGGCCTTCGGCCAGGGCCTGGGCCGTTATCCCGAAACTTATCTGTGGAAGAACACCCACGGCGAAATGCCCGGCACCTTCCGCTACGAAGAAGAAAACGGCAACAACCGCTTCCTGCGCTTCGGCGCCACGCAGTTCTCGCTCGGCTACGGCGAAGTGCTGCGCATGCTGCAGCACGTGGACGTCCAGGCCGGCAAGCACTACGAGCTGTCGGTCGATACACGCCGCCCCAACAAGACCATCCAGTTGCGTGCCCTGGTGTGCGAACGCTGGCTGATCTATCCGCAGAACTGCACGCCGATCCGCTTCCCCGAGCAGCAGAAGCAGTGGAAGGAAGGCTGGGAACACAATAGCAGCGTAGTGACGATTGAAGCGGGCAGCCGCGGACCGTTTGGTCCGCCGATCCAGCTGGAACTGTCCAGCGATGCCGGTGGCCTGCTGGACATCGACAACGTCAGCCTGCGCGAACTGGATACGGGCCGTGAACTGATCAGGAACGGCAACTTCAGCGACGCCAACGATTACTGGTTCTTCAGCAGCGACCGTAACCACATGCCTTTCCACGTGAAGAACTTCGCGGTGAATCAGGTATTCGAGCTGGGATGGATTGGCGCCGTGGTCACGGCCTTCTTCCTGATCGCGGTCGGTGCACCGCTGGTGGCGCGCGGACTGGGTGGGGACTTGCAGGCGGCCGTGTTCCTGGCCGCCATGACGGGCTGCATGATGGTGGGCCTGTTCGACTCCATCACGGACGTGCCGCGCCTGACCATCCTGTTCATGCTGCTGGCCCTGGCGGGCAATCTGAAAGCGGTGGCGCCGAAACGCAAGCGCCGCCGCCGTTCCGGCAGCAGCGAGAGTCAGGAAGCGGAAGCCTTGATTGCGTGACGTTCCATCAGGTCGTACAAGGTTGGGCGGCTCACGCCCAGCAGTTCGGAAGCCTTGACGATATTGCCCTCGACCTGGGCCAGCGCTTTGACGATGGCCTTGTACTCGGCTTCGTCGCGCACCTGGCGCAGGTTGAACGGCTGTTCTTCTTCCGGCGCGCCTGACAGTCCCAGATCATCCGACGTGATGGCCGGGCCGTCCGCCATGATGACGGCGCGCTTGATGATGTTTTCCATTTCCCGCACGTTGCCCGGCCACTCATGGTGACTGATCTGGGCCAGCRCATCCGGCGTGAAGTGCAGATTGCCGCGCCCCTCCTGGGTGCTGAAGCGGTTCTTGAAGTGCTGGGCCAGCAGCACCGCATCGCCTTCGCGTTCGCGCAGCGGCGGTATGGTCAACACGATTTCCGACAGTCGGTAATACAGGTCTTCGCGGAAGCGGCCGGTCTTGGCCAGTTCCTTCAGGTTCTGGTGGGTGGCGCACACGATGCGCACGTCGACCGGAATTTCCTCATGGCCGCCGACACGCTCGATCACGCGCTCCTGCAGGAAGCGCAGCAGCTTGGCCTGTAGCGGCATCGGCATATCGCCCACTTCATCGAGGAAGAAGGTACCGCCGTTGGCCATTTCCACCTTGCCCTTGGTCTGTTTTACCGCGCCGGTAAAGGCGCCTTTCTCGTAACCGAACAGTTCCGATTCCAGCAGGGTTTCCGGGATCGCCGCACAGTTGATGGCCGTGAAGCGCTCCTTGGCGCGCGGGCTGCCCGCATGCAGGGCGCGGGCGATCACTTCCTTGCCGGTGCCGGATTCGCCCAGCACCATCACGGTAGCCGAACTGGGGGCGACCTTCTCCACCTGGCGGCAGACCTTCAGCATGCCGGGGTCGCGGCTGATGATGCCCGCCAGCGGGCTGTCGGCCTGGTTCTGCTGCATGCGGCGGTTTTCCTGCTGCAGTCCGTGCAGGAAGAAGGCGCGCTTGATCACCAGCGACAGCAGTTCCGGCTCGCAGGGCTTCTGGTGGAAATCGTAGGCGCCCATGGCGATGGCTTGTACCGCATGGGCGCGGTCCTGGTTGCCGGTGAGGACGATGACCTTGGTGTCCGGCGCCAGCGCCAGAATCGATTGCAGGGTCGCCAGGCCTTCGGTGGCGCCGTCCGGATCGGGCGGCAAGCCAAGGTCCATGGTGCACACGGCGGGCTCATGGCGGCGCAGCTGGGCCAGCGCGGCCTCGCGGTCGCCCGCTACCACGACATCGTATTCATCGAAGCTCCACTTCAGCTGCTTTTGCAGTCCCGGGTCGTCTTCAATAATCAGCAGCTTCGGTTTGGTCTGGCTCACACTTGTCCTCTTATGCGGCTTGTTCTATGGATTGCTGACGGTACAGCGGCAAACTGACCGTGAAAGTGGTGCCTTGATCAACCTTGCTGCGCACCTGCAGCTGTCCGCCCAGCTCGCGGATGTATTCGCGGCTTTCGAAGGCGCCAATGCCCATGCCCGCCGACTTGGTGGAGTCGAACGGCTTGAACAGACGCTCACGGATGAAATCTTCGCTCATCCCGCAGCCCGTGTCACTGACTTCCACCTGCACCGCTTCGCCCACGCGGCTCAGGCGCACGGTGACGCGGCCTTCGCGCGACGTCGCTTCGATGGCGTTCTGGATCAGGTGGCCCAGCACGCGCTCCAGGCGCTCGGCTTCGGCCAGCACCTTCAGGCCGGGCTGGCCGATTTCCAGCAGCGGACGCGGTTCAAACGCCGCCTTCAGCGCCACAGCCTGGGCCAGCAGCGGGCCGATTTCCAGCGGCGAGGCGCGCTCCGGCGAGGCCGTGCGGCTCAGTTTTTGCAGCATCAGCTTCATCTTCTGCACCGACAGATCCACGGTTTCCATCATATCGCGCTGGAACTCGGGATTGTCGCGGTGCTTTTCCGCGTTGGCAGTCAGCAGAGAGAGCTGGGCCACCAGGTTTTTCAGGTCGTGCACCACGAAAGTGGACAGACGATTGAAGGAATCGAACTGGCGCGCCAGCATCAGGGCGCTGTCGGCTTCCTGCTGGGCGAGATAGGAGGCAGCCTGGGTGCCGGCGATCTTCAGCAGATCGCGCACTTCCCAATTCAGGGTGACCGGGCTGCGCGCTTCCTGCAACACCACGAAGCCGAACAGGCGGCCTTGCAGCAGCAGGGGCAGCACCAGCCAGGCGCGCGGGAACGCGTGCAACCAGGCCGGCAGTTCCATCTCGCCGTACAGGGTACGTTCGCGTTCGTATTCCTCCAGGTCCACCACCCACTGCTTTTGCTCCAGGAACTGGCACAGGGCGGAGTCGGCCGGCTCGCAAGCAGTCTGCGGCATGGTGTGGGCATGRGCGATCGATTCGAATTTTCCCGAATCGCGGCGAATCCACAGCGCGCCGCCGGGGCTTTCCACCAGCGCACCCAGCGCCGTGATGGTACGCTCACCCAGACCCGGCCCCTGCTGCGACAGCGTGCGCGTGAAGGCCAGCCACTCTTCGCGGTAATCGTAGTTGTAGCGGTAGAAGTGCTTGCTGATGAAGACTTTCAGCCAGGCGCGGAAGGTGCCGGAGAACAGAATGCCGACCAGCAGAATGGTGGCGCCGAACAGGAACACCAGCTGCATCAGCGAGCCCCAGGAACCGCCCACATAACGCAGGTAGTAAGCGGCTGAGCTCATGGCCAGCAGATAGATGGCCGAACCGACCAGCGCCGCCGAGTGGAACAGCACGCGGCGCGACACGGCAATCTGCGCCGGCCAGGATTCGCTGCGCRCCAGCGACAGCGCAATCAGCGGCGCGGTCAGCGCATTCACCACGCCGCGCGCGGCCCACAACTCTTCGCTCAGATCGCGGAACAGCAGCGTGTCGCTGTACATATAAAAATCGTAGGCGAACATGGCGCCAATGCCGAGGCAGGCAAACTTGATGGCCCAGCGCTCCTGCACGCCGCGGTTGCGGTACAGCTGTTCCACCAGCAGCATGCCCAGCACGGCCAGCCCAAGGCGGCCGACGACGGTAAAGTGGAAGCCCACCAGATGCGGCATCCAGGGCGAGGCCAGGGTGCCGACAAACAGCAGCAGGAAGAAGGCGGCAATGGCAGTGACGGTGCGCGAGCGGTGCTTGCCGATGCCCGTGCGCAGATGGCCCAGCAGCGCCAGCAAGGTAGCGCACCAGGCGCCGTCGCGCAGCAGTTCGGCGCCGTGGACCAGCAGGGCCGGTTGCGGCTCCAGGCCGACCCAGGCCATCACCGCGCCCCACACCACCGTCGTCAGGCTGGCCATTGCCAGCACCGGGCTATGCGGCCGCTGGCGCCAGGCGGTCAGCAACAACAGACAGAAGAAAAGAAACGCCAGCGCAGCGCTGGCGTAACTGAATGCGGCGGTGCTGGTCGGCATCAGCCCTCCATAAGCCCCATCTGCTTAACGGCCTCCCCTGAACATCACCACCTTGAAGGTGTCGATCAGGACCAGCACGTCCAGCAGCAGGCTGTTGTTCTTCACGTAGTAGAGATCGTACTGCAGCTTTTGCAGTGCGTCGTCCACCGAATCACCGTAGCCATAGCGCACCTGAGCCCAACCGGTGATGCCCGGCTTGATGCTGTGGCGCACATCGTAAAACGGTACGCGCTCGTTCAGCTGCTCCACGAAGTATGGACGC
>NZ_JBFRDW010000126.1:0-11051 GCF_052113985.1 Pseudoduganella sp. RAF53_2
CGCCAGTTGGGGCCGGCTTGTACCGTTTCAAGGGCAGCGTTACGAAAAAACAACCATATGTAGACAATCCGTCAACCGGCAGCTTAAACTCGGAATCAAATTAGCAGCAAAACAACAAAGCTGTACGCTGGGGTGAGCGCGTGGATAACGACAAGGATACTTCCGATGCCGCCATGGTCAGGTGGATGCGCCTGGTACTGGCCATCGCCTGCCTGCTGACTTTGGTCGTCGACCCCGCCGTCGTCGGTCGCCGCAATACTGTCTCCCTGCTGGTCTTCGTCGCCTATGCCCTGCAAAGCGCCACCCTGCTAATCCTGGCCAGCCGCGCGGTCCTTGTGCACAGCAAGATCGTCTCCTGGCTGGATGTAGGCTGGTTCACCCTGATGACCTATTTCACGGGTGGCGACAGCAGCTTCTTCTACCTGCTGTTCTTCTTCGCCGTGCTGACCGCATCCTTCAGCCACGGCCATGAGGAAGGCGCGCGCATCACCCTAGTCGCTTCCGTTGTGGTGGCAGTCAGTTCCGTGGCGGCGCAAAGCGATGTCGATCTGGCGCGCGTGATGCTGCGCGCCACCTTCCTGCTGGCCCTGGGATATATGATCGCGCACTGGGGCGGCATGGCGATGGAGCAGCGCCAGCGCATGGGACTGATGCATGCGGTGAGCCAGTTGTCCAATCCGCGCTTCGGCGTGGACCGCACCATTGCCAGCGTGATGGATCACACGCGCGAGTTCTACAAGGCGGACAGCTGCATCCTGCTGATGTGCGATAACGACGCGGATGGCTGGTCGCTGCGCACCGCCAGTGCCGAGAGCGCGGACCGGCCGCTGCACGCCAGCCACCTGAGTGCGGAAGCGGCCCTGCCCCTGCTGGTGGGCGAGGCCGACGACATCCTGCTGCTGCGGCAACGCCGCCGTCCCTGGCTGCGCCACATGCCGCAGCTGATCGCCTACAGTGCGCCGGGCACGCGCTGGATCGAACGCGATCCGATGCCGGGCCAGACACTGGCAGAATTGCTGGATGCCTGTTCCCTGATTGCCGTACCGGTACCGCTGCGCCGTGGCAGCGGCCGCTTGTACGTGGTGTCGGAGCGGCGCCAGTTCAGCAAGGCCGACGCGCTGTTCATGCACCAGATTGCAGCGCAAGCCTTCCCCGTCATCGAAAACATCGAGCTGCTCGACCGCATGGCATCGGAAGCGGTGCTGCGCGAACGTGAGCGCATCGCGCGCGACTTGCACGACACCACAATCCAGCCCTATATCGGCCTGCGCCACGGCGTCAGCGCCATCCGCAAGAAAGCCGAGCCGGGCAACCCGCTCAATGAGGACCTGGACAGCCTGGTCGATATGACGCAGCAAGTCATCCGCGACCTGCGCAACTACGCCAAGAGCTTGCGCGGCGGGCTGGAAATGAAAGAGCCCGAATTGCTGATCGCCCTGCGCCGCCAGGCGGCGCAAGTGCGCCAGTTTTACGACGTGCACATCGCGGTCGATACCAAAGGCGAATTGAATATGAGCGACCGTCTGGCAGCCGAGGTGTTCCAGATCGTCAATGAGGGCATGAGCAATATCTGCAAGCACACCACGGCGCGCCACGGCTACATCGAACTGGCCTGCGACGCCGGAAAATTATCTGTGCACATTGAGAACGAATGCAACGGTCATCCGGTGCTAGACTTTACCCCGAGTTCAATCGCCGAGCGTGCCGCGGCGTTGGGCGGCGTAGCGCGAGTACAGCGGGGCCGGCACAATAACACGGCGGTTCAGATCATCATCCCGGTGTAGGAGGCTCGTATGGTGCAGGCTGAAAAGCGTATTCGCATCTTGCTGGTTGACGATCACAAGACCCTGTTGTGGGGCTTGAGCAGATTGATCGAAAGCGATGCCAGTCACATGATTGTGGTGGGCACAGCGCGCGACTGTCCCAGCGCCATTGACATGGCAGCCCAGGTGCTGCCCGATGTGATTTTGCTCGATCTCGATCTGGGTGGCTGCAGCTCGCTTGACGTGCTGCCGGAGCTGCTCGAAAAAAGCGGCGGTGCACGCATCCTGATCCTGTCCGGCACCCGTGATCGCGACATGCTGGATAACGCCATCATGCGCGGTGCGCGCGGCGTGGTGAGCAAGGACGAACCGGCGGAAACCGTGCTCAAGGCGATCGAGAAAGTGCAGGAGGGCGAGCTGTGGCTGGATGGTGTGGCCTTAAGCCGCGTCTTCGAAGCCATGCGCAATCCGCAAGCCTCACGGCGCCAGGACCCTGACCTGGACAAGATCGCCCAGTTGACCGCCAAGGAACGCCGCATCTGCAGCCTGATTGCGACCGGCGGCGGCGCGGTGAATAAGGCATTGGCGCAACAGTTGTTTATCTCCGAACACACACTGCGCAATCATTTGACGCAGATTTACCACAAACTGGGCGTCAGCAACCGCCTGGATCTCTACGTTTTTGCCACGAAGCATCGTCTGGACCAGGTCGACGCCTGAGCCTTTTTCCCTCTTAATAACGGCGTTTTCATAGGGCGGACTTCGGTCCGTCCTTTGTCGCTGCGTCATTGTTGCTTCGACACCAGTGACAAATGTCACGGATTCTCACATTCAAATCGCGCGGTCCGTCCTGAACAGAAAGTGACCACTGTCCGATGTCGCAGCGCTGTTGAGTCTCTAAAGTGAACTCATCAGCACGGCAGACATGTCGGCTGAGACTAACCAGGCAAGGCCAACACAACCATGTCCGGAGCACAAAATGCGCGAAGACAAGCAGCCAGCAACCGACACCAGAACCTTCCTTGACGAGGAAGATGGCGGCTCGTTTTACGAATATGTGCTTGTAGCCTCACTGACAGTTGTCGTCGGCATCATTGTGCTTCTGGCGCTTGGAAAGAGCATGTGAGGCGGAGCAGCAACCGCCGATCTGCAAACACTTTGGTGCATTTGATCGCTTCTAAAAAACTGAAAGGGAATCATCATGAAAGCCATCCAAAAATTCATCCGTGACGAAGAAGGCGTAACCGCAATCGAATACGGCCTGATCGCTGCCCTGATCGCTGTCGTCATCATCACGGCTGTGAAGTATGTCGGCACCCAACTGAAAGCGACTTTCAACTTCATCGGTACGTCGCTCAAAGCAGCTAATGCCTGATGTAGCGCCTGGGGCGTGAGCAACCGCCACGCCCCGTCCTGGTCACTTGCCACGGAGCCTTTATCGTGAAGAACCGCATCCTTCATTTTCTTAGGGACCGGACGGCAGTAGCCTCCATCGAATACGCGCTACTTGGTCTGCTGATTTCGACCGTCATCCTGCTTGCGGTCCAATACACCGGCACCCAGCTTCTGGGGATTTTCAACTTCGTTAAGGACCAAGTTGTCCAAGCAATGTCATGAGCGCGATCCTAACTACACCGGTCACTACGCCCAGCTTTGAGTACCGCACACTTTGGCGTGAGCACGCAAGCCTGGCAGTAATCGTAGGTCTGCATACGCTGGCGGCAACATCGCTGTCCTGGAGCCTGCCAGGTAAATACAATCACAGCCTGCAATTAGAGGGTTTTGTACTTTCTCTCGTACTCGGCCTCTTATTTGCGCTGTGCTCTTATACCTTGTGGGTCATGGCCTTCAAGCGTCCGGCTCAATTGCTGCGTTATCTTCGCCAGCATTTGACCGCCTATCTGACCCGCGAGCGCATCACTTTTGCGCTGCCAGTGCTGTTGATGATGCCGCTCTTTGCATCCAGCTTCAGTCTCGTCAAATCGACAATACCTGTCCTGCGCCCCTACGCGTGGGACCACTTCATGTCGCGCTCAGACGCATGGCTGCACGGCGGAGTCCAGCCATGGGAATTGCTTCAACCGGTGTTTGGCCATCCTTTCATGACTGCCATACTGAACGTCAACTACCACCTGTGGTTCTTCATCATGCTCGCCACGGTTTACTGGCTGGCATTTTCGATCGAACGCCGCGCCCTGCGTATGCAATTCCTGCTTAGCTTCGTTCTAAGCTGGATCGTGCTTGGGAACGTATTTGCAATTTTGTTTTCTTCTGTTGGCCCATGCTACTACGGCCACATGGTCGCCGGTCTCGATCCTTACCACGGACTGATCGAATACCTCCGCCATGCGGACAAAGAAATTCCGGTGATGGCGTTGACGGTACAAGATGCCCTGTGGAGCGACTACAGCCGAGGCGTTGGCAGCACAGCGCTTAGCATTTCGGCGATGCCGAGCATGCATGTGGCAAGCGCAGTCCTTCTGGCACAGCTGGGTTGGAGTCTTTGCCGCAAGGCGGGAATCGCCCTGACGATTTTTGCGATCCTGATCTTCCTCGGCTCCATCCATCTTGGCTGGCACTACGCACTGGACGGCTACGTCGGAGGCGCTGGCGCATGGATCATCTGGAAGCTGGTTGGACGTTTCACGTCTTCCCGTCATGGCGGCGCATATGGACGTTGAATTTCATCGCCTTCTGCCGATCATTGCTCTGGGCCTGATTTTTATCAGCGCGATGCGGAGCGATCTGAAGGAGCGACGCATTCCCAATGCACTCGTTCTCGGAGGCCTCATTACTGGCCTGGTCATGCAGTCGATTCTAAAGCCGGGGATGGGACTCTTCAACTCCGCTTACGGAGCACTCGGCTTTGTTGAGGCCGGCGAAGGCGCGTTGCTTGGCCTGGCCCTGCTGCTTCCAATGTACGCGGTGGGGGCGCTCGGCGCCGGTGACGTCAAATTCATGGCAGTGATAGGTAGCTTCCTTGGCCCCACAGACATCGTTGGCGCTACCGTTTTCACTCTGCTCGCTGGTGGTGTCCTTGCAATTAGCGTCGCAGCCGTGCAAGGGCAACTTCGGCAAGTGATGCACAACATAAAACTCATCATTTTTGGATTCTTACTTCGCGCGTTCGCTGGACAAGGTTTGACGGTCGACGCGCCGGCGAAGCAAACTGGAAAACTTCCATACGCTATCGCGATTTGCACTGGTACAGCAGCCTATCTTTTGTTTGCCAAGGCGGCCGGATATCGGATTTGGTAATCCACACGATCTGCAAGGGATTGGAATCATGGAAAGCACGTCAAACGTTCTATCTGCAAGGTTTACGAATCTGGCAGTCGCTGTACTTATGGCAGGGTTGTGGGGTGCGTTTGCCAGCAGCCATATCACCGGTTTCTATCGTAATGGTGACTGGTCGCTACTGCTGTTCTGCGCTTCGGAGACACTGGTTGCTTTGTTATTTGTATTGCGATCAAAGCCCGTTGACGTATCCACCTCTCCAATTGATTGGCTGCTGGCGATCGCCTCCACCTTTGCACCGTTCGCATTCGCACCGGTCGGCGGCAACATTGTTCCCCTTGCTCGCTTGCTGATTGTGGCTGGTGTCTGCATTCAGATTGCGGGACTTCTGTCCTTGAACCGCAGCTTCGGTCTGGTCGCAGCCCGGCGCCAGGTCAAGACTTCCGGCATGTACCGGTTCGTGCGGCACCCCCTCTATGCCAGCTATCTGATGTCGTATTTCGGCTATGTCCTGATTAACAGCAGCGTGAATAATATGCTTGTCGGCTTGGGGGCAACAGTGCTCCTCATCTATCGCATGCTGCGTGAAGAACGTTTCCTGGCACGTGACCTCGACTACCGCGTTTACATGCGGCAGGTGAAATATCGTGTCGTCCCAATGATTCTCTAACACGGAGAGCATCATGCCTGCCGACTACGACGATAACGCCGACCGCCCCTGGTCCGAAGATCCGCTCCGCGTGGCAGCGCCGCGCCGGGTGGAAGATACCGGCCTGCCCTTCCAGTTGCTGGTGGAGCTGGCTGCCAAAATTCTCTATCAGCGCGGCCAGGTCAAGCTGAGCGACCTGTCCGGCCACATGAAGCTGCCACTCAGTGTGCTCGACCCGGTGGCGGGCTTCATGCGTACCGAACGCCTGATTGAAATGGTCCGCCGCGGCACCAGCAACACGGACGCCGACATCGTCTATATCCTGACCGATACCGGCCGCCATCGTGCCGCGGAATTCGTGCGCCGCGACAGCTATGCGGGCGCGGCGCCAGTCTCATACACCGACTACACGGCACGCGTGCAGACGCATAGCGTGGCCGGCATGGAAGTGACGCGCAACCACATCCAGCAGGCCTTCAACGGCATTGTCGCCAGTCCCACCATACTGGACCAGCTGGGTGCCGCAATGAATTCGGGCCGCGCCATTTTCATCCACGGCCCGGCAGGCAGCGGCAAGACTTTCCTGGCCGAGCGCCTGAATGGCCTGCTGCGCGGCCACATCGCCGTGCCGCATGCCCTGCTGGTGGACGACGACATCATCCCGGTCTACGACCCGGCCGTGCACGACGCGGTGGAAGACAATCTGCCGCCCGGCATGGTATTCGACCGCCGCTCGCCGCGCGACCAGCGCTGGGTGCGTTCCAAACGTCCCGCCATCCTGACCGGCGGCGAACTGACCATGGAAATGCTGGACCTGCGCTTCGACCACGCCACCCGCCTGTATCAGGCGCCGCCACACCTGAAGGCCAATGGCGGCATCTTCATCATCGACGACCTGGGACGCCAGCGCTGCTCGCCGGTCGAACTGATGAACCGCTGGATTGTGCCGATGGACCGCCAGGTCGATTTTCTGGCACTGCAGAATGGCTACAAGTTCGCCGTGCCTTTCGATGTGGTGGTCGTGTTCTCCTCCAACCTGCCGCCCGAATCGCTGGCCGACGGCTCCTTCCTGCGCCGCCTGGGCTACAAGATTCACGTTGGTCCTTTGACGCCGCAGCAGTACGAGGCGGTGTTCCGCCAGGTCTGCAACCGCTATTCGATCATGTTTGACGGCGCTTCGTTCGACTGGCTGCTGCGCCGCCACACCGAAGAACAACGGCCCCTGATGGCCTGCTATCCGCGCGACCTGCTGTCGCAGCTGCGCGATCTGGCCGTCTATGAAGGCCGTATTCCCTCTCTCGACACACCGGGCCTGGACTGGGCCTGGCATAACTACTTCGCCCGCGCCTGAGGGCTTGATTCAAGGGGACTGACATGAGAAATACACGTGCACTCATCATGATGGTGGTAGCTGTTGGCATGGCACTGGTGGCCGTGGTGATGGCTGCGCGCTGGATCAACGCCCAGGCATCCACCAGCACCGCCAAGGTCGCTGTGGCGCAAGTCGATATCAGCCTCGGCGCCCGTATCACACCGGAGATGATCTCCATGGTCGACTGGCCCAGCAGCGTTCAGCCACCCGGCGCCATCCCGGACGCCAAGATGCTGGACGCCCGCGTAGCCCGCAGCAGCATCATGCGCGGCGAGCCTATCCTCGAATCCAAGCTGGCGCCACCGGGCACCCAGGGCGGCTTGTCCGCCGTGGTCGCGGAAGGCAAGCGCGCTATGACGGTACGGGTGAACGACGTGATCGGCGTGGCGGGATTCGCACTGCCGGGCAATTACGTGGACATCCTCGTCAACACGCAGGAAGAAGGCCAGCGCAATGGCAACAAGGACCCCAGCATCTCGAAAATCGTGCTGGAACGGATCCTGGTGCTGGCCGTGGCGCAGGAAGCGAACCGTGACGAAACCAAGCCGAAAGTGGTGAATGCCGTGACGCTGGAGCTAAGCCCTGAAGAAGTCGAAAAGCTTGATCTGGCGCGCAGCGTTGGCAGCCTGTCGCTGGTACTGCGCAACCAAGTCGATCCGAAACCGGCAGAAACCCGCGGTGCGACCAAAACCACCTTGCTGGCGCTGCAGCAGCAGCCGGCACCCAAGGCTGAACCGGCACCACGTCCCGCACCGGTGCACCGTGCCGCCCCGGCACCTGCTGCACCGGGCGTGAAAGTGGAAGTGATCAAAGGCCTGGAACGTAGCAGCCAGCAATTCTGATCTGACAGGAGCTACCATGAAAAGAATAACTACCTCAGCAAACAAGGCCGCTTTGGGCAAGCTGTGCATGGCTGCCGCCATGTCTCTCGCCTTGCCGGTGCTGGCGGAACCCGCCGCTACAGAGGCTGCTGCCAAAGACAGCAAGGTTTCCAAGGCATCCAAAGCCAAGAACGGCCCTGAATCGATGGCCACCGAGCCTCTCGGAAATGGCCGTACCGAGTTCGCACCGGCCATGCAGCTGGCCGAGGGCAAATCGAATATCGTGCGCCTGCCCTATCCCGCAACGCGCGTGGCGGTTGGCGACAATCACGTAGCAGACGTGATCCTGCTAAACCCACGCGAGCTGTATATCCTGGGCCGCGCGGTCGGAACTACCAACCTGATCCTGTGGCAGAAAAGTGGTGATACCGTGATTGCCGACCTGACCGTCAGCCTTGACACAGTCGCCCTGCAGGATGGCATCGACAAACTGACCGGTGCCAAAGGCATAGTGCGGGTTTCCTCCGCCGCGGATTCGTTGATCCTTACCGGCACCGTTCCTGACGTCGTGATGGCGGACCGCGTGATCTCGATGACCAACGCTTATCTGAGCCGCAACCGCGCACTCGCCACCCAGGCCGGCGCGCAGCAACAGCAGCAACCGCAGAATTCGTCGAGCAGCGAATTGATCGTTTCGACGAAGATCATTAATATGATGACCGTCGCTGCTCCGCAGCAGGTCATGCTGGAAGTGAAAGTGGCCGAAGTGTCGAAGAGCCTGGTCGACCAGTTGGGCACCAGCCTGGGTGTAAGCCATGCGATCGGCAACTGGACCTACACCTTGCTGTCCAATCTGCTGACTGGGAATCCCGGTGTAGCCGATGCCTTCAATCGCCGCAACGGCAACTTCCTCACCATCGACGCCCAGAAGCKGGACGGTCTGGTGAAGATGCTGGCAGAGCCAAACCTGATGGCCATCAGCGGCCAGGAAGCCAGCTTCCTGGCTGGCGGCAAGATCTTCATTCCGGTGGCGCAGACCGCTGCCAACGGTGCCTCCACCATCACCCTGGAGGAAAAGGAATTTGGTGTGGCTGTGCGCTTCACGCCCACCGTGCTGGAAGGCGGCCGCATTAACTTGAAGGTGGCACCGGAAGTCTCAGAACTGAACAAGGATGGCATTGGCGTCACTGCCACCGGCATCAATGGCACGGCCATCCTGCCTTCCTTCACCACACGCCGTGCAGCCACCGTCGTGCAGCTGTATGACGGCCAGAGCTTCGCCATCGGCGGCCTGATCAAGAACAACACGACCACCAATGTCAAAACGCTGCCCTTCCTCGGGGAGGTACCCGTACTGGGTGCCCTGTTCCGCAGCAATGACTTCCAGACGGACCGCTCGGAACTGGTCTTCGTCATCACGCCGCGTCTGGTCAAGCCGCTGCCGCCGGGATACGAAGACAAGCTTCCGACTGCTGGCTATGTTGATCCAAGCCGCGCGGAGCGACTGCTAATGGGGAAAATGGAAGGCGACCCGTCACCTGCCAACACCCCTGCCCAGCAAACCGACCGTACCGGCAAGCCAGCCGGCGGCTTTGACTTGAATTAGGAGGCAGCCATGAAAAACCAGCTCCTGCGCCACGCCTGCCTGCTCGCCACCGCCACCGCGCTGATGGCCTGCAGCAGCTCTACACCTTACTACGACGCACATTTTGGCGAGTCAGTCGCAGACATGCAGAAAATGCAGATTCTGAATCCTGGCGCCGAGCGCAATGCGACAGTACCAGTCGGCATCGACGGCAAGGCCGCCTATTCCGGTTACGAACAGTACCAGAAATCGTTCAAGGCACCGGAGCCGAAGACCAATGTCTTTACTATCGGCGTTGGCCGATAAGCCCTGGACTTATCGGGAGACCGTCATGCGATCGCTCAGGTATCCACACAATAAACGCCAGCGCGGCGCCATCGCCGCCATGACGGCTTTTCTGCTGTTATTCGTGCTGTGCGCAGTAGGTGGTTTATCGTTGGACCTGGGCCGTCTGTACATTGTAAAGAGCGAATTGCAAAACATCGCCGACGCGGCAGCGCTGGCGGCCGCAAAGGACCTGGACAATTCAGCCGCGGGGGTGCAAGCAGCCTACAACTCTGGCGTCGCGCTCGCAGYCAAGAACAAGTACAACTTCAACACGACGCTCACGCTGACACAGGCCAATTTCCGCTTTGCGGATACGCCTGACGGTCCGTGGTATTCATATGCGGATACCTACAGCAATCCCTCGGGCCGCACCTTTGTCGAAGTCGATACGCGCGTCGGTGGCAACGGTGGAACAAACCAGAGTATCGGCACCTACCTGATGCGTGTGGCCAGCATCAACAGCATGTCCACCCTCGGCTATGCCGTGGCCGGGCGCTACGTCGACTCGGTAACGCCGATCGGTATCTGCGCTATTGACCCGAACCACCGCAACGCCAACTATGACTACGGAACCTTTACTGAGCTGGTTGAGTACGGCTTCCGCCGCGGCATGGCATATAACGTCTTTGCGCTTGGCTCTCTTGGTTCTTCTTCCTCGGATCCCTATCTGATCAACCCGGTAAACGCCCCTCCCAACGCTTGCGACTCAAATAATTCCTCGGCAAGCAAAACGGCTCCTTTTATGTGCTCCGGCAACAGCGCTGTGCTGCCACTAGGTTCGGGAACGGTCTACGCCAATACCGGCGTCAGCGCGACCCTCGACACGGCATTGAACTCGCGCTTCAACTACTTCCCGAATAGTTCGCAATGCGATCCGACAACGGCACCGCCGGATGTCAATATTCGCGAATATCCTTGCCACGGCAACAGTGGCCCCTGTGTGAAGAACGCTTCCAATACGATATCCGTTACGCCATCGATGGACTGGATGGACAGCACCGCAGGAAGCTATACCTACCCGAACCAGCAGGACGTCACCGTCACGACGAGCCAGCCCTACACCCCGAAATATGCGCTGCCCTATGAAGCCAGCGCCATCAATTCCAGCAAGGTCTGGCCGAGCACGGTCAGCGCCAGTTCGCGCGTGACTACGCAAGACACCTATCCCGAACACGGCACGCTCTGGGCCTACACACCACCAGTGCAGTCCGATGGGACCACTTTGATCACCCCGGCCCAAGCCAACGGCACAATCGGAACCAATACACCAGGCACGGACAAGCTGATGTACGGCCCC
>NZ_JBFRDW010000127.1:0-11049 GCF_052113985.1 Pseudoduganella sp. RAF53_2
CAACAGTGCTGATCGCGGACCGCGATGGCGCAGCGGGCGAACTGGCGGTTGCGGCATTGACGGCAGCGGGCGCCCACGCTTCGTTCATCCGCGCTGACGTCGCGCAGGCAGCGGATTGTGAGGCGGCAGTGGCCGCGGCCGTGTCGCGCTACGGCCGTCTCGATGTTTTGTTCAACAACGCGGGCATTACCCGCCGCGCCAATGTGATCGACACCACCGAACAGGAATGGGATCAGGTTATGGCGGTTAACGTCAAATCGATTTTCCTGATGTGCAAATATGCTGTACCGGTCATGCAGCAGCAAGGCGGCAGCATCATCAACACCGCATCGGGATGGGGTCTGGTGGGCGGCAAGGATGCCGTGTCCTATTGCGCTTCCAAGGGTGCGGTGGTCATCATGACCAAGGCCATGGCTGTGGATCACGGCCCGCAGAACATCCGCGTCAACTGTGTCTGCCCCGGCGATACGGATACACCCATGCTGCGCAACGAAGCGCGCCAGCTGGGACTTGAGGAAACCGCACTGGTAGCGGCAGGTGCAGGCCGGCCGCTGATGCGAGTTGGTAAGCCACCCGAGATCGCGCAAGCCGTGCTGTTCCTCGCCTCTGATCGTGCTTCCTTTGTCACCGGCGACGCG
Organism: Pseudoduganella sp. RAF53_2; assembly: GCF_052113985.1. Lineage (NCBI taxonomy): Bacteria > Pseudomonadati > Pseudomonadota > Betaproteobacteria > Burkholderiales > Oxalobacteraceae > Pseudoduganella > Pseudoduganella sp. RAF53_2. The sequence continues at coordinate 639 of NZ_JBFRDW010000127.1, forward strand.
CTGGTGGTGGACGGTGGCGRCCTGGCCGGATCGGCGTAAACCGTGAACAAGTGGGAGAACCCCCAGCTGCTGGAGGAAAACCGGCTGCCTCCGCACGCCTATTTTTTCGCCTACGAGGATGCCGAAACTGCGCGCACGTTTCAGCGTGAGCGCAGCCGCCGTTTCCTGTCGCTGAGCGGATCGTGGCGCTTTGCTTACTTTGGACATCCGCTCGAAGTGCCGGCGCAGTTCTACAGCGAATACATGGAAAACTGGGGCGAAATCGCAGTCCCCGGTATGTGGCAGATGCAAGGCCACGGCCAGCTGCAGTACACCGACGACGGCATGCCTTTCCCGGTGGACCCGCCATATGTGCCATCGTCCAATCCTACCGGCGCTTACCAGTGCCGCTGGACGCTTGGTCCGGAATGGCGCGGCGAACGCGTGATCCTGCGCTTCGATGGCGTGGAAACCTATTTCGAAATATACGTCAACGGCAGCTATGCAGGCATGAGCAAGGGCAGCAGGCTGGCTGCCGAATTCGACATCACTGCGCTGCTGGCCGAAGGCCAAAACCTGCTCAGCGTACGCGTGCTGCAATGGGCCGATTCGAGCTATCTTGAAGATCAGGATATGTGGTGGACCGCCGGGATCTTCCGCGACGTCTACCTGATCGGCAAGGGCGCCATCCACCTGCAGGATGTGTGCGTACAAACCCGCTTTGACGAAGCCTGCAGCGACGCGCGCCTGTCGTGCGCGATTGCGGTTTCCGCCGCCGCCGGCTGGCAAGTCGAGTGGACGCTGTACGACGGCAATCACGCCGTACAACGTGGCGCTGGCAACACTCTGGCCTGGGAAACTGCCGTCTCGGCGCCACGCCAATGGAATGCCGAAGATCCCTATCTCTACCGGCTGGAGATCAGCCTGTACGACGAAGCGCGCTTGTTGCTGGAAGTTGTGCCGCTGCGTGTCGGCTTCCGCGAAGTAAAGGTGCGCGACGGCTTGATGCTAGTGAATGGCCACTACCTGAAACTGCACGGCGTGAACCGCCACGACAACGACCATCTGCGAGGACGCGCGGTGGCCATGGCGCGTGTCGAGCAGGATATCGTGCTGATGAAGCAGCACAATATCAATTCCGTTCGTACCGCGCATTATCCCAACGATCCGCGCTTCTACGAGCTATGTGACCAGTACGGGCTGTTCGTGATGGCCGAGACGGATGTGGAAACCCACGGCTTCGTCAACGTCGGCAATCTGAGCCAGGTTACCGACGATCCGGCCTGGGAGGCGGCCTTTGTTGACCGCATCGAACGCCACGTGCACGCGCAAAAGAATCATCCGTCCATCATCATCTGGTCGCTGGGGAACGAGTCCGGGTATGGCTGCAATATTCATGCAATGGCGGCGCGCTGCCGCGAGATTGATCCAACGCGCCTGATCCATTACGAAGAGGACCGCGACGCCGAGGTATGCGACGTGGTCAGCACCATGTACTCGCGCGTGCAAATGATGAACGCCTTCGGCGAGTACCCGATGGACAAGCCGCGCATCCTGTGCGAATACGCCCACGCCATGGGCAATGGGCCAGGTGGCCTGAGCGAATACCAGGCGGTGATGGATCGCCATCCGCATTTGCAGGGCCACTACGTTTGGGAGTGGTGCGATCACGCCATCCTGCGGCCGGAGGTACCGGGGCGGGCGTTTTATGCATTCGGCGGTGATTATGGCGACTACCCGAATAGCGGGAATTTCTGCTGTGATGGATTGATCTATCCCGACCAGCGCCCCGGTCCCGGCCTGCGTGAATACAAGCAGGTCATCGCGCCAGTAAAGGTACGCGCCGTCGACGCCGCCGCCGGCAGGTTGGAAGTGGAGAATCGCTACTGGTTCAGCAGCCTTGATGGCATTTCATTGCTCATTGAGACCAAGGCCGATGGCGAGAAGCTTGACATGCAGTGTGTGAAGCTGCCGTCAGTTCCGCCTGGCGGGCGTCTGGAAATCGATATCCCGGCTGCGCCACAGGCTGGTGGTCAGCGATATCTGAACGTGCGCGTGCTGCGCGAAGAGGCAACTGCGTACAGCGCCGCACAGCACGAGCTGGCGATATATCAGTTTGCATTGCCATCGCCTCCCGTGCGGCCGCCGCAGGCGCCCGCCGGCGCTCCGGCTCCGGTGCTGGTCGAGCGCCGTCTCGACTGGCGTGTCGAAGGCTCCGCCTTTCATATGGTGTTCTGCAAGCTCACGGGAAAACTCAAGGAATGGGTGGCGCATGGTGCGCCCCTGCTCGCGAGCGCACCGCAGCTGACGTTCTACAAACCCTGCATCGACAACCACAAGCAGGAAAATGAGGCCCTCTGGCTGCCGCAGCACCTGAACATCCTGCAAGAGCATTTGCGCAGCATGGAAGTTGTGCGCAACGGCGCGATGGTGGAGGTCATTGTCGACTGCCAGATCGCACCGCCGGTACTGGGTTACGGCATGCGCTGCCGCTATCACTATTGCGTTGATGGTGGGGGACGCCTGCAACTGACCTTGTCCGGCGTACCGTACGGAGGTTTCAAGGACATGATCCCGAAGATCGGCATGTCACTGGGACTACACCGCCAACTGGACCAGGTCGAATACTTCGGCCGCGGCCCCGGTGAGAACTACCCGGACAGCAGGGCATGCAACATCATCGATCGCTACAGCAGCGACGCGGCCGGCATGTTCGAGCATTATCCCAAGCCGCAGGACAATGGCAACCGCATGGACGTGACCTGGGCAACGCTGCGCGGCAGTCACGGCAAGGGGCTGCGCGTCGATGCGCCGCAAGGCGTCCATTTCAGCGTCTGGCCTTACAGCGCCGGGCAGATTGCGGCCACACGGCACGACAATGCACTGCGCGAAGACGATTACTGGACCGTTAATCTGGATCACAAGATGAGCGGGCTTGGCTCCAACTCCTGGGGTTCCGAAGTGCTCGATTCCTATCGGGTATATATGGCGCCTTTCAACTACAGCCTGTATTTGTCGCCGCTGCATGGGGAGGATGGTCTGTGATGATCCTGAATAGCGTGGAAGAATTTCGCCAGCGCTACCACTCGGAAAAGAAATGGCGGCGCTGCCTGCAGRCCATCGCCAACCTGCCCAGGCTGAAGCCCGGCGTGTGTCATTCGATTGGTGATTCGCTGGTCTACCGTCTGGTGGATGGCCCGGTTGCTGCCGCGCCCTGCTTCACCGGCAAGCGGCGCTATGTGGAGATCCATTATTACCTGTCGGGTAGCGAGACGGTCGCCTATACGCCCAAGCGCGCCTTGGTCAGACAGTCAGCCTATAGCGACGAGACAGACCGCGAAACTTTCAATGGCGAGGCCACCGGCAGCCTTACCGCCGGTCCCGGCCAGCTGCTGATCTTCGATAACGACCACGCCTACCGGCCGCTCGGCGCGGACCATCTGCGCAAGATGATCCTGATGGTGACGATAGAAGGCGCGACTTTCCACAATAAGTGAGTTGAACATGGCGATATCCGGCAACACGCAAATTGGCCGTTTCATGCTGCTTTCGATGGCAGTGGCAGCCATCTTCAATATCCGAAATGTCGTCAACAGCAATATCGCCATCGGCATGGTGGCGGTGCCATCTTTCCTGTTCGCGACCGCAACTTTCTTCATTCCCTATGTGCTCATCATCGCCGAATTCGTCAGTTTGAATAAGGACGCAAAATCCGGCATCTACCAGTGGATTCGGTCTTCGATGGGCGACAAGTGGGCCTTTGTCGGCGCCTACTGCTACTGGTTCGTCAACCTGTTTTATTTTACCTCCGTGCTGCCCAACATCCTGGTGTATTCGTCCTACGCCTGGCTGGGCTACGAAGTCCAGCTCTCGCCGCTGGTCACCGTGATGCTGTCGATATTATTGTTTGCCTTTGCCACATGGGTATCGACCAAAGGCGCGGCATGGGTAGGACGGGTGACGTCCATTGGCAGCACGCTGGTGCTGGCGATGGCGTTCGGATTCGTGGGCTTAAGCGTGGCCGATTGGCTTGGTGGCGTGACGCCAGCAACACCGGTCACGGCCGAAGCGATGACACCGGCATTCAGCTGGTCCTTCATGGGCGCGATGGCATGGATTCTGTTCGCGGCAGGTGGTGCCGAATCCGTTGGCGTGTTCCTGAACGATGTACGTGGCGGCGCACGCACTTTTGTACGCACGATCGTGTTTGCAGGGTTGCTGATCGGGGTGCTGTACTCGGTGTCGGCGCTGGTGCTCAACCTCTATCTCCCGGCTTCCCAATTGAGCTACAGCTCCGGCATTTTCCAGGTATTTGGCGCCTTGGGAGCGCATCATCATGTTTCGCCGCTTCCGCTGAACCGCTTGATTGGCGCCGTCATGCTGCTGGGCTCTTTCGGTACACTGATGGTGTGGACAGCGGCGCCGGTCAAGGCGCTGTTTTCGGAAATCCCGAAAGGCATTTTCGGCGAGCGCGCCATTGCGCTGAATCGCCATGACATGCCGGAGCGTGCGGCGTGGATTCAATTCTGCGTCGTTGTGCCACTGCTGGTCATCCCAGCGCTGGGATCATCCAATGTGAATCAGTTGCTAAGTGTGGTGATCAATATGACGGCTGCCACTGCGCTATTGCCGCCACTGATCATTCTGACGTCCTATTTCCATTTGCGCCTGCGGCTTGATCATTTGCCGCGTGACTTCCGCATGGGATCACGCCGTACCGGCCTGGTGATCAGCGGCGTACTGCTGGCGGTCTTTGGCATCGCCTTTATTGCCGCGATTTTCCCATCGGGCCAGAACCTGCTGCTCACGCTGGGCTACAACGTGGGCGGCGTGGTCCTGTTCCTGGGTTGGGCCTTGTGGAAGTACCGGCTGTATGAGCGCGGCATCACTTCTTCTGCGGTTTCGCCGCAGCCTCTCGCGCCAGCATCAGCAGGTGCGCGGCGCTCCAGCTGAAATTGGTCGCGCCCTGCATATGGCCGTTGACGGGATTATAGTTTTCCCGGATCGGTGCATCGCCCAGTAGACCTTCAGCTCCAGCCACAAAACGCGAGGCCACGGCGTCGGCCTGTGCACCATAGCCGTACTGGCGCATAGCGGCCACGCCGAAGTAGAGCTGGTCCAGCCAGACTCTGCCCCGCCAATAGATAGCGGGATCATAGGATGGGTTTGAGACGGCRGCCGTCGGCATCGGCACTGGCGTGGCGAATTCGGCCGGGTCCAGCATGTTGGCGATGACGGCATCGGCCTGTTGTTGGCCGGCAGCACCGGCCCACAAGGCCGTCCATCCTTCCGGACCGCGTCCGCGCATGGCCAGCAGCTTGCCGCCAAGCTGGCGGTCGTAATAGAAGCCGCTGGCGGGATCGAAGAAACTGGTGTTGATCAGATCACGCAAGTGCGCCGCTTGCTGGCGCCAGGCGCGTGCTGCGCCTTCGTGGTCCAGCTCCTGTGCGATATCAGCCAGGAGCAGTTTTTCGCGATAAAGGAAGGCATTCAGATCCACCGATTCCTGATCGATCGAATAGCCCAGCAGCTTGCCCGTGTTGTCGCGATTCTCGACCACGCTGACTTGCCAGTCGCGGCGCGCGGTATCCAGGTCGCCGCCATGGGCTTTGTCGGCATAGCGCTGCAGGGCCGCCGGCTCAATGAAGCCGAAGCGCGCCGCGTTGTCCATGCCAGATTCGTAGCCTGCGGCTTGCTGCACATGGAGCCGCAGCTTGCCGTCGCTGTCGTTGTGAAGCGGGTGCGCGGTTGCGCCATATTCGGCCAGGCCATTGTGGTCGTGATCGCGATTGCGATACCACCAGCAGTGATATGCCTCCAGCTTGGGCCGCATCTCCTGTAGCCAGGCACGGTCGTGGGACCGCTTGTAGATCTCCCACACCACCCAGGCGGCCAGCGGCGGTTTGGTGTCGCGTTCATTCCAGTTGTCGCCGTCGCCGCCACGTTCGGCGTCCTTGTTGTAGAAGACATTGTCCGGCAACATTCCCGCATCTTGCGGCCGCACCGGGTCGTTGGGCTGGATCTGGTAGTCGAACAGGGCGCGCACTGTGTTTGCAGCGAGTGCAGGATCGATAGCCGCGAGCGCATAGGCCTGCTTCCAGGTATCCCAGGTCCAGGCGCCATTGAACCAACGCGCCGTGGTGGAAGGCACCATCGCATCGTGCAAAATTGCGCCGCGCGGCGCGCGCCAATTACCGATCAGCGTTTCCAGTGCCTTGCCGGCCAGCGAGGATGCCGGCAGCTTGCTTTGCCAGACGGCCCAGCGGCTTTCACTGGCGACGATGGCTTGTTCCGCGCCGGCAGGGCTGGACAGCAGGGCAGCGGCTCGTCTGGCATCAGCGCGCGCTGCCGCGGTATCGTCGAGCTGATAGCTGTGGACGGCGTAGATGGTCTGCTGGCCACCAGCTGCCAGCAACGGGAGGTCAGCGCGGCTGTCGTAGCGCTGATCGCTGACGTCGTCCTGCGCGCGCACGCTGCGTTCGATGCGATAGCGCGATTTGCCACTGGTCATGACATTGCTGGCGTCACGCACCTTGCCGAACAAGATGCTGATACCATGCTGCTCCCGCATCAGCCGCGGCCTCCATGCAGGCTGGCGCTCGGCCACCGTGCCGGTGCTATCCCATTGCGCCATCAGCTCGCCCTGCCAATGGGCACGCAGCGACAGCGATTTGCCGGAAGTATTCCGCAAGCGATAGCGTACCAGCGCGCCGCTCGCGCTGACGAAGTGGAGATCCACGTCCAGTTGCAATCCCGGCCAGACCAGACGCTGGCTCAATACGCCGGGGCGTGCGGCGCTGTTCCAGCGCGCCTGTTCAGGCTTGAACGTGCGGCCCGTATTGCGGTCGCTCAGCTCCAACCGTTCCAGCGCAGGGGCGATGTACAGGCTGTACTCCTCGGCGATCACCAGCGGACCAGTAAATGTGCCGGCCAGCGTCGGCGTATCAGGCAGCAGGTAGCCGTGCCAGCTGCCGGCATCGAACATGGGGTTGAAGCGCTGATTTTGCTCGGCATCGAAATCGCGCACAGCGGCTGGTGTGCCGTAGCGGTTGATGGAAGGCTGCGCTTGCGCGGCCCAGGAGGCGCTGCATGCCGCAACCAGCAGCAGTTTGCGAACAGGGATGGACATAGGCGGGAACGAAACGAATTGAGGGGAGGGTAACACGGCGAAGCCGGGCGTTGCGAGTGCCCGGCTGCGTGGAAAAATCAGAAGCGGTAGGACAGCGAAACCGTGGCGTTGCGTCCCAGGATAGGCCGCGCGTAGAACAGGCTTCCGTTCGAGCTCTGATTAAAGCCGCTGCGTGGATTGCCTTCGGTGAGGCCGATCGAGTTGGTCAGATTATTCACCTTCGCATTCAGCTTCCAGTGCTTGTCGATTTTGATCTCGGCGCCCATGTCGAGCACGTTATAGGCCGGCAGCTCCAGAGCGTTCTCAAAGTCGGCGTAGCGCTTGCCGATATGGCTGTACACCAGGAATATATCGCCGAAGTCAAAGTGCACCGTCGGGATCAAGCGCACCTGGATGTTTGGCGTGCGCATCACTTGATTGCCATTCTGCTTCGCTTCCTCGGCATTTGGATCGATGCCGTCGATGGTGGCGTTCTGGATGGTGGCCACATACTCCAGCGAGAAGCGCTTGAACGGATTGATGATGCCTTCCAGTTCAACGCCGGTCGACAGTGTCTTGACAAAGACCTGGCGGAAAGCACCCGTGGCCTGGTCGGTTTCGCCAAAGGACAGGTTGTCGAACTTGGTGTGGAACAGCGTGGCCGACGTGGTCCAGAATGGCGAAATATAGCGCACACCGGCCTCGATGAAACTCAGTCTGCTGGCACCGTCGACAAAGCTGTCGGTGCTGTACAGCGTCGGCATATTGGTCCCGCTGGCATAGCGCCCATACGTGGCAACGTGGTCGTTGAAGGCGTAGTTGAAGCCCGCCGTGTACGACGCTTCCTTGATGGTCTTCGTCTTGCGCGTCCACACGCCGGTGCCTGCGCGGCGCATGTAGTTGTTGGCGATGATGTTGTCCTTGTCGCTGCCATCTGGATTGAAGGCGCCGGGGATAATGGCGCCTTCGGTCAGACTGTCGCCCGGCAGATCCTCACCTGCAGCCAGCACATTTTCATCCTGTACGTCGTAGTGGGCGATTTCGTAGCGCACGCCGGCGTCAAGGCGCAGGTTGTGCGTAACCTTCCATTCGTCGTTGACGAACAGGGAGGTCGAATTCATATCGCCCTTATGGCGTTCGTAGAAATAGCCGTTGCGCAGCACGCCTTTGTCGGACAGATAGCCGAGAATCTTGTTGTTAGCGTCCACGGCGACGATGTCCAGCCGCTTCGGCTGGTCGCGCACTTCGGTAATGATGCGAGCGCCATAATCCGAATCGTCGTACAGCTTTTGCTTGGCAAACAGCACGCCTGCGGTAAAGCTGTTCTTGTCGTTTTCCTTGGTCAGGGATAGCTTGTCGACGAAGTGGCCGAGGGAGCGGAAGCGGGTTTCAGCCACGGCGTCGGTGGTGAAGCCATTGCCGTTCAGGGTGGACGGATCATTGATCACCTGGCCTGTGCCCGCGTAGGCCAGCTTGGCGGTGCCGCCAAAGCGCGCCAGCAGCGCGGCGACGTCGCTGGACTGCTCAGGATCGAGGCGGTTGCTGGCGCGGACCAGATAGCTGTTCGGGCCATTGAACACCGAGTGCGGCGCGACGTCATAGCGTGTGTAGCGCGCATTGTTCCGGAACGACCAGTCGCCGCCCAGGTCATGCTGCAGATCGGCGCCCACCACCTTGGCCAACACATGGAAGCCGGTGTGCAGATCGGTGGCGATGGTGCCGTTGGTCGTCTGGTTGGTGATGTGGGCCAGGTCCGGGCCGTCCAGCGAACCATAATGCGGATCGACACCCGGCACGCCGGTAGGGTGGGAGGGGTTGGTCAATGGAATAGGCAGGTAGAAGGTGTTGTGGTCATTGACGTATTTGGCCGACAGGTTCAGCTCACCGCCATCCAGGCGGCGTGTCAGATTCAGACGGAACTGGCCGCCATGGTCGGCGGTAATGCCGATGGGGCGCACGCCGTCGCCGTGGCGGTAGTAGCCGCCCGCCGCGTAGGACCAGTCGTCGTTGATCGGGGCTGAATACACACCCTCGGTGCGCACCATGCCGTAATCGCCGACGGTCACCTTCACTTCACCCTGCGGCTTATGTGTGCCTTTTTGGCTGATGAAGTTGACGATGGCGGCCGGTCCGTTAGTGGACAGAATGGCCGACGTACCGCCGCGGATCGCTTCGAAGCGCTTGATGGTGAGGTCTTCCCGCATCAGCACGTCCACCAGTTCGCCGTCATAAATCACAGGCAGACCATCTTCCTGCAGGCTGATGAACTGGAAAGCCGCCCCGCCACTCAGGCCGCGCGGCGACACGTTGTTGGATACCTCGCCGCCCGATGCCTCGACCCATAGGCCGGGCACCTGCTGCAGCGAATCGGCCAGACTATGCGGCGCCAGCTTTTCGAGCTTGGCCTGATCCACGGTCGTAATGGCGACCGAAGACTCCAGCTTGGTGCGGTTCTTGGCGGTGGTGCCGGTAACCACCACTTCCTGGATTGGCGCGCCCTTGTCGCTCACTGCTGCCGCTTCCGGCGCGGTTTGCGCTTGCGCGCTGTGCATGGCCGCCATATGGGCCAGGGTGGCGACCGAAAGGGTCAACCCGGTTTTTCTCCTCATCTGCATCTCCTGAATTTATCGTTATGATTACTGCCACTACACCGAAACGGGCCACATGGTCTGTTCCCGGTAGCCGGTCGTGACCGGCAAATACCCATTGAATTCCGCGTCGAGCTCTGCGTCGCCGCTGTCGATGCGCAGTACGCCGCCGTACAGCGATATCAGCTTGTCCGGCGGCGCCAGCACATGCAGGCCGCGCCGGCCGGCAGCGCGCAGCAGGCGCGGTGAAATCTGCTGGTTGCCGCGCCCCAGCACCAGGCCCTGCCCACCGATGGGTGACAGCACCAGGTGCAGCGGCACTTGCCAGCGTTCGGCCAGATCTTCCAGCTCGCGGCGCGAGGCGTCGCGCGCCAGCAGCGTGCCGTCGCCCAGCAGGGCATCCACACCCAGCAAAGTGCCGTCAACACCCAGCAGGTCCAGCAGTGCCTGGGTAGTGGAACCCGGCCCGACCAGATACAGCGAGCGCGCCTCCATCGCTTCTGCAAAGCTGCGCGCGATGGCCATTCGCTGCGCGCCGCTACCGCTGACATGGCGCGCTTTGCCACCCTGCGTCAGCTTGGGCGACAGCGGCAGTTGCAGATAGCCATGCAGGCGCGGCGCAATCAGGCCGCAGCGCAGTTCGTCCTCATCCAGGTCCATGACTTCGGCATCGCTGCACACAGCCGGTCCGTGTTGCTGCAACTGGCGCAACAGCTGCCCGGCAGCCGTCGGATGA
>NZ_JBFRDW010000128.1:0-11041 GCF_052113985.1 Pseudoduganella sp. RAF53_2
CAACTGCGCTTCGAATCGGGTGTGCGCGTAATCGGCCCCGTCAAAGGCGCCTTCCTTGGCACGAATGCCCACAGCCTGGTTGCCACTTTCGCACCGCAGGAGCCAAAACCCAACAGTGGGAAGGCGCATCGGCGTTCTTTGCAGCCAGTGCTGGAGGTCCGCGCGAATTGACGTGCTATATTGGGCGGGCTATGAGCCCGGACCAATTTTCACCCAACGCCAACGATTTCGCACCTTCAGACGGCCGCGTCCTGCTCGATGCCAGTTTGCTAAAAAAGCTGCGCAAGGCGCGCGGCCTTAGCCAGGAAGCCCTGGCGGAATTGTGTTTTCACCAGCAGCTGTGCGTTTCCATCGCTTCCATCAAGCGCGCCGAAACCGGCAAGGTGGTGCTGTACCGCACCGCGCGCCATCTGGCGCAAGTCTATGAAGTGACGCTGGAATCGCTGGTGGCCGCCGGTGCCGGCGCCGATGCACTGCCGGCCGACGTGCCGCAAGCCATTGCGGACTTTGCCGCCGCCTACGCTACCCTGCAGCCCACGCCGCCGCTCGCCGATGAAGCGGTGCGCTACGTCGTCATGCTGCATATCGAACTCTCCGAAGCGCCGGATACCAGACTGCAGCAGGAAATCGGCACGCACGTACTGCAATTCGGCGGCCGTGTGGAATCCGTCACCGGCACGCAGCTGTGGGCGGTGTTCGGCCTGCCGCGCGCCTACCGCTCGGATGCTGAACGCGCGGTGCGCTGCGCGCTCGAACTCAATCGCACTTTGCTGGCTCACGGTGGCCGTGCCATGGCCGTGCGCCTGGCGCGCTGGGAACATGGACGTCCCGGGCGCAGCGACGGCGCTCTGCCCGATCTGCGCCTGCCCGATGCGGTGCGTCCGATCCGTGTGCCGCTGTTCGTTTCCGCCAGCCTGCTGCCGCAGCTGGAAGGCCGCTTTGTGTTCGACGCGGGGCCGCGCCGCTTCCCCGGCTACGTGGCTTTCAGCCGCCCTGCCACCGGCGACGCTGCTTCGCTGCCGGCCCTGATCGGCCGTTATTCCGAAACGCGCCAGTTCAAGGCCGTGGTGGAAGCGATGCTGGAAGCGCAGAGCGGCAGCCTGGTTTATCTGCGTGCGATGGCCGGCGTTGGCAAGAGCCGGCTGGCGCAGGAATTCGCTGAAATCGCCCGCCAGGACGGCATGCTTTGCCACAGCTGCGAAGTGGCCGATGCTGGCGCCGACAACTGGCGCGCGCCGCTGGAACAATTGGCGCGCAGCCTGTTCCGCATCGACGCGTCCACGGTGGATGTGGCGCAAACCATCGCCGACACCATTGCCGGCCTGCGCCTTCCAAATGAAACCGCCATGTTCTACCGCGCCCTGTGCGGCGTGCCGTTGACGCAGCCGCAGACCGCGCTGTACGACGCCATGAGCCACGAGGTGCGCGAGCGCGGACTGGCGCGCGCACTGGAAGTGCTGGTGCTGCGCCTGGCCGTCAATGAGCCGCTGCAGATCACGGTGGAAGATGTGCACTGGGGTGAGCCGCACTTCTTCGATGCGCTGGCGTCCCTGCTGTCGGCAACGCGCGAGGCGCCCGTGTTGTGGGTGCTGACCTCGCGCGTCGACGACGATCCGCTGGAATCCGCATTGCGCCCGCAGCTTTACGATATGGCGCTGACGGTGTTTGACCTCGGTCCCATGAGCCCGCGCGAAGCGCTGGCCCTGGCCGACCAGTACAACGAAGTCGATGCCGAATTCCGCCGCCAGTGCGTCGAGCGTGCACAGGGCAATCCGCTATTTCTCACGCAGCTGCTGGCGAACCCCGGCGACCTGCTGCCGGACAGCCTGAAACATCTGATCCAGGCCCGCCTGGACACGTTGCCTGCTGAGCACAGCCGCGCGCTGCGCATGGCGTCCGTGCTGGGCAACCGCTTCGATCTGGCGCAGCTGCGGGTTGCGCTGGGCGACACCGAATACACGCCACCTGCATCCGGCCGTAACAGCCTGCTGCGCCCTGCCGGTGCGGGCCGCTATGCCTTCGTGCATGATCTGGTCATGCACTGTATTTACGATTCCATCGAAGGCGAACAGCAGCAGCGCATGCACGCCATCGCAGCGGAGCTGTACCGCGAGCAGGATGCGGTGCAATGTGCGCAGCACCTGTACCGCGCCAGCGATCCGGGCGCGCTGGACATGATGCTGACCGCGATCCGCGGCAAACTGGCATCGCACGAATACGAAGCGGCGATGGATCTGACCCGCGAATGCAACAAGGCCGATTCCACCACCTTCTCCAGTTTCCCGCTTGCGCTGCTGCGCGCACACGCCAGCGCCGGTATGGGACAGATGCCGAATGCACGCCAGTATTACCAACATGCGGTAATGTTGGCAGGACGACCAGAAGAAAAAATCGATGCGGTGGTCGGCCTGGCGACAACGCTGAACATCCTGGAAGAACTGGAAGAGGAAGAGCGCCTGCTGGACGAGACGGTGCCGCTGGCCATGTCCGTCGGTGCGGAAGCGGCACTCGGCAAGCTGCTCTACCTGAAAGGGAATATCTACTTTCCGCGCGGCGACTACAGCGAGTGCCGCCGCTACCACGAGGACGCAGCGCGCTACGCGCAGGCCAGCGATATGGCCGAAACGCGGGCACGCGCGCTGAGCGGCGTAGGCGATTCGTATTACGCGCAGGGCCGCATGCGCAAAGCCAATGAGCTGTTCAGCGAATGCCTGTCCATGTGCGAGGAGCACARCTATCTGCACATCGAAGCGGCCAACCGCTCGGCGCTGGGCTCCACGCGCATCTACCTGGGAGAATCCGAGCATGCGGTGGCTGATGCGCTGGCATCGGCGGATATCGCGCGCAAGGTGGGCAATCGCCGTGCCGAGACTTTCGCCCGCATGACCGCAGGATGGGCGCTGGTCGCCAGTGGCCAGTCCGACGCGGCATCGGAGCAGGTGGAAACAGGACTGGAACTGGCACGATCGCTGGGCAGCGCACGCTTCGAGACCTTCCTGCGCGAGAGCCAGGCGCGCATCGCCTGGCAGCGCGGCGAGCGTGAAATGGCCGAGCGCCAGATTCGCTCTGTCGCCGAAGACGTCGAGAAGCACAAGCTGCAGAACTTCATCGGACCGTGGGTGATGGGCACTCTGGCCCTGTTCTCGCAGGATGCGTCCACACGCAAGCGCGCGCTGCTCAAGGGTGCGTCCTACTTCACCCGCGACTGCCTGGCGCACAATGCCTACCGCTTCTATCTGAATGCGGCTGAAGTGGCGCTGCAGGATGGGGATCTGGTGTCGGCCGAGTTCTATGCGGAGCAGCTGGCCGCCTGCGGCGCGGCAGAATCCTGCGCCTGGGTCGAGCACCATGTCCAATTGATCCGCGATGCGGCGGCGTGGCAGACCAGTCCCGACGACGTCATCCGCGCCCGCCTGATGGCCCTGCGCGCGCAAGGCACGCTGTACGGCTTCACGGAAGCAGCACCGCTGCTCAACCGCATGGCGGATCGATGATCCGCCCTACGCCCGGCCAACGACTCCGGATACCGGTCCGCGACATGATGTAGGGCGGATCATCGATCCGCCGTCATCACGGCCAGCAGGCCGGCGATGTCGGCGCCATCCTCCTTGCGCAGCACACAGGGCTCCAGCGCGCTGATGATGAATCCATGCTCCGCAGCGGCCGCGCGCAGGTATCCGGCTGAATGCGCGTAGCGTCCCGATGCGCGCAAGGCAAACTGCCCGGCGTTCCACTCTTCCACCGAAAACGCCAGCTGTCCGCCGGCCCGCAGCGACGCGCGCGCCGCCGACAGCACCGGCGACAAATCGCCTGCATAGACGAATACATCGGCCGCCACAATCAGGTCCGCGCTGCCTGGCCGCGCGCGCAGGAACTCCGTCATCTCCGCGCGATACAGCGCATCATAAATCCCCAGCTCACGCGCGCGCTCCAGCATGCGCGGCGACAGGTCGACGCCAACCAGCGTGCGCGCCAATGGACGCAGCAGCGCGCCGCACAGTCCAGTGCCGCAGCCCAGATCCACCACATCGCGCACCGGCCGTCCCCCCGCCTGCTGCAAAGCGCTGCGCCGCAGCGCATCCGCCAGCAGTGCCGGCGTACGGTATTGCAGCACTTCCACCAGATGCTGGTCGAAACGGCCCGCGTACTGATCGAACAGGCCCTGTACATACGCCGCTGGCGATGCAGAAGGCGCCTGCTGTGCACCCAAGGCTGCCAGCATATAGCCAACCACCTCCGGATCGGCGCCCAGCGCCAACGCCTTTTCGTATGCCGCCACGGCTTCCGCTTCGCGCTGCAAGGCACGCAATGCGTTGGCCAGTCCAAGCTGGGCGCGTGCATAGGCGGGGCGCAGATCCAGCGCATGCTGGAAGCTGGCCAGCGACTCGTCCAGCTCCTGTGCCCGCAACAGCAGGCTACCGCGGGCGCACCACGCTTCCGGATAATCGGGACGCAGCTTGAGCGCCCGCTCGAAACCCTCCAGTGCCTGTTCCGCCTCGCCCAGCGCCAGCAGCGAATTCGCCGCGCCATGCAGGGCCTCAGGATAAGCGCGCTTGACGGAGAGCGCCGCGCCAAAGCTATCCAGCGCCTCGTCGTGGCGGCCCAGCTCCTGCAACGCCGCGCCGCAATTGCACAAGGCCTCGGCATAATCCGGCTGCACCGCCAGTGCGCCGGTATAGCTATCCAGTGCCTCCTCCACGCGCCCCAGATTGCGCAGCGCATTGCCGCGGTTGGACAGCGCCATCGCATAGCGCGGCTGCAAGTCCAGCGCGCGATCGAAGCTGTCCAGCGCATCTGCATAGCGCTGCAAATCCTGCAAGGCCACGCCAAGATTGCAATGCGCGATGGCCTTGCCCGCATCGATCGCGATCGCCTGGCCGATCAGATCCAGCGCCCGCTGTGCATCGCCCTGCTGGCGTGCCAGCACGCCGCTCAGATGCAATGCGTCGAAATTCCGGGGATCGGCGGCCAGCACCTGCTCGTACAAAACCTGGGCGCGCGCCAGTTCGCCCTGCTGGTGCAAAGTGACCGCTTGCTGCAACAAATTGAGAGAATCATCCATAAAACGTATTACAGCACAGCAGTCAAACGCCTGTCATATTCTCTCGGCAGAATGCGGGCTTCCTGGTGCCACGCACCACTACCGGCGCCGGCGGTCGGGAAATATACCGGCACCAAATTCTTTACATCGGCAATCGCTTCTGAAACACTTATCAGTGTGAGCATCTCCCGAAGCGAAGTCCAATGAAGTCCCTGATCGCAGCCTTGCTGTGCGTATTTGTCATGCCCGTGCAGGCCTGCACCCTGCGCCTGTCGCCGGAAGAATGGCCGCCCTACATCTATCGCAGCAGCGGGCATCTCGCTGGCCTCGACTACGAACTGATTTCCGCCATTCTGCGCCAGGCTGGCTGCAAACTGAAAGAGGAGGAGGAAGTCCCGCCGGCGCGCCGCCAGGTCCTGTTCCAGCAAGGCCGGATCGACCTGCTGTTGGCTGCATCCGACACTCCCGAGCGCCGCGGCTTCGCCCGATTCACGCTCCCCTACCGCAGCGAGACAGTCGGTCTGTTCGTCCTGCCACAAAAACTGGCGCGATTTCGCGAAGCGGCCAGCTTCCCGGCCTTGACGCGCCTCGGCGCATCGCTGCTCACGCCACGTATCGGTTTTTACGGCGACGATTATGAGAGCGCCTTACCGGCTCTTGATGCAAACGGCAAACGCAGCACCTTCACCACATTCGAGCAGGGCATCAAAATGCTGCAGGCCGGGCGCGGGGACCTGATCATGGGCGACACCGTGGCGCTGCGCCACACGGCCCGCCTGCTTGGCGTCCAGATCGAAGCGCTGCCCTTCGCGCCCTATCACGCACCCGTGCACATGATGCTGAATGCGGTCAGCACCACGAGAGAGCAGCTGGCGCGCATCAATCAGGCGATCACCCAGCTTGAGCGGAACGGCACGCTGGGCACCATCCGCGCACGCTACGGCGTCAATTAGCCAGGAATCGCTCAACGGCTGCTTGCAGTTTCTCGTGCGCCGCCTCCAGATGCATCACATGCGTGCCGCGCGGGATGATGACGTATTCCTTGCTTTGCGCACGCGTCAGTTTCGCCATCAAGCCTTTGAAATCGGCATCGTTCGGCCATTTGTCCCATTCGCCGCGCACCAATAGCACCGGCGCCGTGATGCGGCTTGGATCGTAGTACCCCTGCCCGTGGCGCAAATCATCCACATCCGCCGACGGGCCGGACGGGAAGCGCACTTTGCCCACGCCACCGTGCACGCCCGCGCGGTCCGACGCCAGCCATTCCGCACCCCAGCGCTTGAAAACATCAGGATGCAGCAACGGTGCTTCATTGGCTGGCCGCAGACCATCCATGCTGGCGATGCGCTGCTCCGGCGTCAGTTCTTCAAACGGTTCGGCGGCTTCACGCGGCGTGGATTCCTTGCGTTCCGTGACGGCCGCAAACAGCACCAGCTTGCCTATCTTTGCCGGCTGCTTCTCCGCATACAGCGCGCCAACCGAGCCGCCCCACGAGTGAGCGATCAGCGCGAGCTGCGGCTTGCCGGTTTTTGCCAGCACGAGATCGACCGCGCGATCCACATCGATCACCACATCGCGCGCGCGTCCCTGCGCTTGCGCAGCGCCGGGATAGCGGTCGGACAGACCGTAGCCGGGAAAGTCCAGCGCGTAGACATCGAAACCGCGCGCGGCCAGCTTGTCCATCCACGACTGGCCATCCATGCGGAAGTCGAAAGCCAGCGCTGAGGGAAAGGATGCGCCATGGATGAACAGTACCGGCAAAGCGTGCCCGCTTGCGCTGGCCGGCGGCGGGGTGTGGCGCAGGCGGATTTGCAGGCCGGCCAGGTGGCTGTCCGTCGACAGCACTTCGGCCCGTGAAACGGCGCTGGCAGCGGCCAGCACGACAGCGGAAATCAGTTTGCTCATGTACGCTCCAGAATCAATCGGAAAGCGCGCATGCTAGCCCGCCGCAGCGGGCAACAATTCGGCGGCCAACGAAATGTCGTTGCGCTAGAAGGCGATGACCTCGTCGCCGGGCATTGGTTCGCAATCGGCGCCCAGCGGCTGCCAGCCGTGGTGCACCACCATGTGCTGCGAGTTGTAGCACATCTCCACGCGCTGGGCCTGCGGCGCTTCGTGGCGCGCAAAAGCCTCAATGGACGTAGGCATGCTGACGCGAAGCTTCAGCGCATAGATATCGTCACGCGGATGGTCGCTCAAGTGCACGAGCGGAATGAACTGGCCTGCAAACATCAAGGCATGGCCGGGAATCTGCACGGCTTCCGGTTCGTAGTCCTGCTCGCGCAGCCACTGCTGCGCATCATCGCGGCCACGGCGGCGGCCCCAGGCGCCTGCGAGCATTTCCATCACCCATTGATTGCAATTCTGGTAGCGCGTGCTCCAGGCGTAGGCGTTGGCGCTGTAGTCGCTGGCGAGCAGCGTGAGAGCAAGGGGCTTATCCAGGGCTGCCGATTCCAACGCGGCGTCCTGCGGCGCTGGCAGCGTCACCAGCGAGACATAACCCAGCTTCGCTGCATCGGCGCCGAGCACAAAGCCCGGCATGCCCTGATCGAACAGGCGCGGGCGCGACTCGTCACAGGCGTAGTAAAGCTGGCGCACCGACCACGGCGCATTGGGACTATCCCGCAACGCGATGCCCGCATGGGAATAGCGGATGCCGAAGCGGCTCAGGTCCGTGCCCGCCCTCGACACCAGCGCGGCTTGCGCGCCGGTGCGCTCCAGTTCCTGCTTCACGACAGCGGAAAAGCGCAGCATGCGGTCCTGATCGCCCGCCGTGATCTCGACAGCGCGGTCGCAGAAGACCAGGCCACCAGCCATCGCCGCCGTGCCCCAGCAGGCGGCAAATGCGGCGACGGCGCAACGCAGAAACATCAGATCGCGTTGGAACGCAGCTCGCGATACCAGTCGTCCTTCAGCGCCAGGAAGAAGGAGCGCTGGTTTTCTGCGTAGGCGAACTCATAGCCGTAAGTGCGCTCGCGCACATCGACCAGATTGCCCGCAACCAGTGGCTGCGCAGCCAGCGCCTTGTTCGGCACATCGAGGAAGAATTCCTCATCACGGCCAGCGTCGGCCGCATGCAGGGTCACGCGCAAGGTGTCGGCCTTGCCTGGCGCTGCTGCGATGTCGATCACACGGTATTGGCCAGCAGCGACCTTCTTGTCCTTTTTGGAGCTGTTGCTGGAAGAGCCGAGCGAATCGGAAATGCTGCCGGAAGAAGCGGAACCCGCGCTGGATGCGGAAGAAGCCAGGCTTTCCGAATGCGCCGGCAAAGCCACGACTGCTGCAAACAGAGACGCGCATGCCACGCGATGCAGATTTTTCAAGACAGAGGAAACCATAGTCAAAATTTCAAGTACGTAAAAACAAAGCTGGCGTGATTGTCGCACAAGCTTTCGTGGCAAAGAATTTCTTTAGGCGCGGCAGCCTATGCATTAAAAGCGCTGCACGCCGCGGCGCGGAATCTGCGAGGACATCACGATCGATGTCCGCGTTTCGCCATACTTGTTAAGGCCCGCCAGAATCTGCTCCAGGTCCGACATATTCTTTGCCACCACGGTGAACAGGCAGGAATCCGCGCCCGTCACGTGCAGGCATTCCAGCACTTGCGGCATGGCGCGCAGGATGTCGATGAACTTGTGCTTGTAGGGATGCTGGGTGGTGATCGCCACCACGGCCTTGATGATGTAACCGAGGGCTTCGGGATCGATGTCCGCGTAATAGCCGCGGATGATGCCGGACTCCTCCATTTTCTTGATACGCTCCGCCGTGGCAGGGACGGACAGGCCCGCGATTTCGGCCAGCGTTTTCAGCGAAGCGCGTGCGTCGTCCTGCAGCGCGGTCAGGATGCGCCAGGATTTATCGTCCACTGTATTCATGGCCTGCCTCCTTAAATTCTAAGGTGAATAAGCCATTTTGCCTGAATTAACGCATTCTTCGCCAGATCTGCTGTCGATATACTTTTCGCGATGGACAGCATATTTCTCAAATCGGTGTTGATCGGCCTTTCAATCGCCGTCCCGGTCGGCCCCATCGGCCTGCTCTGCATTCAGCGCACCCTGGACCACGGCTCGCGCATTGGCCTGGCGACCGGCCTCGGCGCCGCGGTGGCGGATGCGTTGTACGGTGCGATCGGTGCGTTCGGCGTGACCGCGTTGATAACATTGTTGACCGGCGCCCGGCCGCAACTGGCCGTTGGCGGCGCGATCTTCCTGTTGTGGCTCGCCTGGCGCACCTGGCGCGGCGCCGATCCGCAACAAGCGGCCGCAGTCAAAGGCGGCGTGAAGCCGTGGCATGCTTTCGGCGGTACCTTCCTGCTCACGCTGTCCAACCCATCGACCATTCTGTCCTTCATCGCCGTGTTCTCGTCGCTGGCGCACGGCTTGTCGACCGCATCGCCGGGCTGGATGATCGCCGGCGTCTTCCTCGGCTCGACGATCTGGTGGCTCGTGCTGGTCGCGCTGGTGGGACGCCTTCGTGTGAAACTGACGATGTCCCACCTGCGCATCCTGCGCCGCGGCTCGGCCTTGCTGCTAGCAGCTTTCGCCGCCTATCAGCTCGCGGCCTGAGCGCGCATCGTCAACATCTCAGGCGACCTGATAAATCCGCACGTCCGGCGCCGCGTCCAGCAATGGTTTGAGTTGGCCCACTACGTCTGCGGTGAACAGCGCACTTTCCAGATAAGCGTGGGCGGCTTGAATGCTGTCGAAGCCATGCAGCACTTGCACATCTTCGGCGCGGATCAGCAATTCCTTCGACTTCGCACCGGCGATCGTATTCAGGAACGGCGCCTTGAACTTCTCATACACCGCGGCAGCGGCGGCACGATTGGCGTCGGCGATTTTCAGTGCGATTTGCAGATAGACCATTTCTACTCTCCTTTTCAATTGCGGCCGGCCATCACGCCGCCGTCTACGTCCCAGATTGCGCCGGTTACCCAGCTCGCTTTTTCCGACAGCAGGAACACCACCGCTTCCGCCACATCCTGCGGCGTACCTACGCGCCCTATCGGATGGAAGCTGTTGAAGCCCTGGAGCGCGCTGTGCACTTCCGCCTTTGGAATAAAGCCTTCGTAGATCGGCGTCTGCACCACGGCAGGCGACACGGCGTTCACGCGGATATGCTTCGGCGCCAGTTCCATCGCCAGGTGCTGCGTCAGCGAATGCAAGCCCGCTTTGGCCATCGAGTAAGCTGACGACGGCGTGGCCGCGATAGCCTGTCTGGCCCACATCGACCCGATGTTGACGATGGCGCCGGCGTGATTGCGCGCCACCAGATTGGCCGCCACTTTTTGCGTGATGAAGAAGAAAGCCTTATTCAGCTTCATGTATTGCTCGTAGTCCGCTTCCTGATGCTCCAGGAATGGCTTGGGGAAGAACACGCCGGCGGCATTGACCAGCAGGTCGATGTCCGCATGCTCGTCCAGAGCACGCAGCAGCGTAGACAGACCGTCTTCGCTGGACARGTTCGCCGACAGCGCGGCGACCGGACCGAGTGCCGCCAGCTCTTTGCGCGCTTCTTCCGTTTTCTCCGGACGGCTCCCCACGATTACGGCACTGCCGCCTTGCGCCAGCACCAGCTTTGCCGTTTCAAGCCCCATTCCGCTCGTGCCGCCGACAACCAACAGCTTTTTGCCTTTAAACTGCATCATTAACCTCACAAGAAAAACTATTCATGAGGCCGCATTATTGGCCACTTTTTACGGCCAAACAAACGAGATAAAGTGTCAGTAATTGATAGAAATTCTTTAGTGTATGAAGCTACCCATCCACTTGAACGCCTTGCGCGCCTTTGAAGCCAGTGCCCGCCATCAGAGCTTTTCGGCCGCTGCGGCAGAACTGAACGTGACGCCCGCCGCGGTGGGCCAGCTCGTACGCGCCCTGGAAGACTGGCTGGGCGCTCCGCTATTCCTTCGCAACGCCAGCGGCAGGACGCGGCTGGTGCCAACCGAATCCGCCGAGCGCGCACTACCGAACATCCGTGCCGGGTTTGACCGGCTGACGC